>CALHGI010000279.1 GCA_938029995.1 uncultured cyanobacterium
CTCTACTTGGAAAGCTTATTTGGCGGCGCTTCATAGACGCGCACAACGACGTGTAACAGCCAATGGGAAGACGGGGATCGACTATTCACCATATACTTTGGTAGTGGGTCCCCCCACAAAGAGCATCAACTGGCAACCAAACAATGCACAGCCATGGCGACAAAAATGTATTACAAAATACCAAAGCCATTGATATATTCTATAGTTTCGACGTAACGCCTGTGCTACATACTACTTTCGTCATAATTTAGATATATCGTGCTTAGGCTGAGAAATAGGGCCTTCTGTTCGTAGGGCGAGTGTTTTAAGCACTTAAAAAGAGAGATTATCGAAAACCAACAGACCATTTCTTGTTGAAAATATACGGACTTGGTAAACAAAAAAAACTACTTGTTGCACAATAAGCAAGTTGTTTTCAAATTATTAACGAGCACCCAAGAATAACAACCGGAGATAGCACAATTAATGACTCTGCACTTCAGATGAGTCATTACCTGAATGTAGGCTTTGAAGCTTGTGTGTTTCTGACGAAACGTGGCCCATAGGGCCTATTTCAGCCCTATATAAGAGCCCGTTGAATAACTGTTTCAAACTAGAAATAAATCCATAAAACAATGGGCTAAAGATACTTAATCACGAACAGTAACTTTAGTCACACTTTTGATCCCCAGTCATAAATTCTTGTACTGACCAAATCGGTTTATCAAGCCTGCTTAAAACGCCTATCCAGGTTCCATGGGTGAGCCATAGATAATCTGTTACCTCATACATCAACAGATTACCTCTGTCCCACGGACCTCAGGCTTTTCTAGAAGCAGCACCTTTCTTATAGCTATTTATGCTGCATGGATTCAGTACCGCCATTTGGCGATTTTATGACAACTCACATTTATACCAGACAGAAAATGGCTGAATCAGCGTCAAAGAAGACTCAATGTGAACAGGAGTCTGAACTTATCTCCACTGAAGATTTAAGCAATCTTCAATTTCGCGCCCTTAACCAAGCGATGCAAGATGCCCTTGGCCAAGGACGAGATCCAACACAAAAAGGCTTGCAACTTTGGATAGCCACTCGAAAAGCTCTACAGCAATTCGGACTGCATCAAACATACAGCGAAGCCCATATCTTAAACACAGCCTATCTGCGGGGCATCAAAGCCATTGCAGCAGGCAAATGTATTGTCAGTCCCTATGGCTGGCTCCGGAGTGCCGCGTATAATTACATTCGCGAATGTTCCCGTGCCCAAAGCAAAACAGTTGAACTACAGGAATGGCATATATCCGCTTGTGGGGAAGGCCGCGAAGACAATCTTTATGCCACTGCTGAAAATACGTCTAAACTGCATCGAGCCCTAGAAAAACTTAGCTCCTTTGAGCAAAAACTGATTCGCCTCAAGGTTGCCCGTGAAAAATCTTGGAAGGATATCCAGAAAATTCTCGAAATGGAAGGCCTGGGCACTTATCAAATAAGTACTCTACGGAAGCAAAAAAGTCGGGCCCTCGCCAAGCTTCGTAAGTACTATAAAGCGCTCTAATCTTAACTAGAGCATCGATACAGTCAAAGGTCGGGATCAGCTCTCGGCCTTTGCTATGTCAAAATCCAAGGAAAAAATAAAGTTGCCAAAAAGTCAGGCAAAATTCGAGTCACATTCTGCTATCCCCGTCATATATACATATACCTTGAGTCCTGCCATGGACTCCATGCCCCAAGTACAGACTCGAACCAAGTATTTTTCCACAAAACAGCAAGGAGATCTGTAATGTCACTTTTTCCAATGCAGCCCAAATATCCACTACCTAAGCAAGTCGATGCAAATAGTGTTCTAAATCAAAATCTTGCCGCAGAATATCGAACACTTTTCAATCTGAATCAACTAACCGATCAGCATGCTCAACGCCTTGAAGACATTTTGAATTTAGCACGACAAGACAAACAGTTAGATCTAATGATCACGAATATCATTTGTGACGAAGGCCAAATTCAAGGATTAGCCAGTCATTCCAGCCTTGACTCCTATAGGAATCAAATGGCAGTACTTCGCGAATATCAAGAAACAAACTTCTCTGGGTTAGATAATACAATGTTCGGCAATACCTCCATAAAAGTTAACAGCAACAATTGCACCCCAGCTCTTTCTGAGCAAGATGTCAGTAAGATTGAAGCTGAAATCCAAAAGGAAGCCGGTGTTGGAGACAAAAAGGTTCCATTGCCTCGATAAATTTAGCTCAATTAAATCCTGTAAAAATGCGGCATGAATGATTGTTTTAGAACAATGACATGTCGCATTTTAGTATCTATTTTCATATATAGATAGAAGGGACGGAGCTACAACAGTGATTAGTATAGCCAGACAATCAAAAGAGAACGTATTGTCTAAACGACAATTAGATATTGATTCTCCAACAAATAGCTACCTGGCAGGAGTCGGTACGGCGAAGACTATAATCACCGCCTCTAGACGTGGCAGAATTCGATTATATGGTTCCTGGTGGTCGGCTATTTCCATCGGTAATGTCATTATCCAACCCAATCAAAAGGTCAGCGTCATCGACCGCAACGGCATGGTTTTAATCGTTGAGCCGACCCAAGCACCGTAACCCGAATGGCTAGGGTCATGAATTAACGGCATGGCTGATCTACGGGATAATTTTGTCTAAAAGAGACTGCCATGGGGCATATCTAAACGATCGAATTCTTCCCTAAATCAGCCATGGAAAATCCAAAAAACAGCCTATTGGGAGTAGATAAACCATGCCAACTCAGCATAAAAAACCAACAACTTTCCCACCATTACATCCACTACGTCAATTAAAAATAAACATCGCACAAGAAAGTTTAAGGCAGGCTAGTAAAAGCTTTGATTTATCATTTCGAAGTTTTCAAATGTCTCTGATTATGACGGCAATTAGTGGAGGTATTGGGTTTGTTGGGGTTGGCTTATTGTTGACGGGAAGTGCATCGGAAGGGACGGTGACAACGGCTGGCGGTCTGGTGTCTAGTGTTTGTTTTTTGCAAATTTCTAAGGATTCCCAAGGACGATTAGAGAAGGCCAATACTCGACTGGATAAGATCCGGCTTGAATTGGTAGAGGAAGAGGTTGATGCCTTTTACTTTCCCTATCCATGTTTAGAGCCCATCAGCTCTATGCCGCCCATCGTCAACACATTTCAAAGGGCTGATACGACATCTGATGTAACACGCACACCCTTAGCATGTGAGCTTAATCTGGGAAATCTGACTGGGCGGAACTTGGACCTGCCGCTCTGAGTATACGGGCACAATGACGGCTGAGGTGGAAGAGATAGTCGCTGGTCATACCCCACGTGATAGGGGTTTAGG
>CALHGI010000280.1 GCA_938029995.1 uncultured cyanobacterium
TGGCTGGCATTTGTCTACTGTGACCCCTCCTATGGTAGAAGATGCTACGGCGGCAATGGTGGCTGCATGGACTATGTAAAGCATTCATAGGAGGGCGTTGGCATTGATGCTCTGTTTATGGAGCTATGTCTAATGCAACGTGGCCTGACGGTTAGCTGATAAAATCGTTAGGTTCTAATGGTGTCGCGGTCTTGGGTGTAGAACTTCGTAGCTACGTATATATTGACAATTTGCAACCACAGCACGCTGCTTATATGGGCAGCGTTTCTATTGGTTTCTTGCCATTGCCGGGGGATGCGTCCCTGTGGGTTGAAATTTCCCCTGGCATTGAAATTAACCGCATTACGGATGTGGCTTTGAAGTCGGCTGTGGTCACCCCTGGCGTCCAGATCGTAGAGCGATTGTATGGTTTGCTGGAAATTCACTCCAGTAGCCAAGGTGAGGTGAAGGCTGCCGGTCAGGCGATTTTAGACGTCCTGGGTGTGAAAATACGTGATCGTTTAAAGCCGCGTATGGTGTCTAGCCAGGTGATTCGTAATTTGGACCCGCACCATGTGCAGCTGATTAACCGTACCCGGCGGGGCAATATGATTTTGGCGGGGCAAACCCTCTATGTCATGGAAGTGGAACCGGCCGCCTATGCATCGTTGGCGGCGAACGAAGCGGAAAAGGCGGCGCTGATTAATATTTTGCAGATTTCATCTATTGGTAGCTTTGGCCGTCTGTATCTCGGTGGAGCCGAGCGGGATATTTTAGCCGCTGCGCGGGCGGTGGAGGATTGTTTGGCCAATGTACCGGGGCGCGATCGCAACACCCTACAGCTGGAATAGGGCTCAATCCCGTCTAGGCGAGACAGGGCCCAACCTGCGTGACTACCCTATAGGGGGTCGGCTAAAACCTTGCGGGCTAATTGTTTTTTAGCGAGACTTCCCAGGGTTTTCATCGCCTGATTAATATCCTCCGACCAGGGGAGTCCGGTATTCAAGCGGAAACAATTTTGATACCCATTCGAGGCGGAAAACATGGGGCCAGGGGCGATGCTGATATTATGTTGGATCGCCGATTCAAATAGCTCTAGGGCATCAAACCCACCGGTAATGTCGACCCACAAGATATGGCCGCCATCGGGGCGCGTTACCCTCGTCTCGGGGGGGAAATAGTCTAAAATTGCTTGCAACATACGGTTCATTTGTTGCTGATAGGTGCGGCACAAACTGCGCAGGTGACGGTCGTAGCCCCCATTGGCAAAGAATGCCGCCACCGCTAGCTGGGGGGCTGTTGCCGTCATGTGGCTAACAACCACCTTCATATGTTCCACCTGTTGTTGATAGCGTCCCGCAATGCACCAGCCCACCCGAAAGCCGGGGGACAGGGTTTTGCTCACCGATGAGCAGTAGATGACCCGGCCTTGGGTATCAAAGGCTTTGATGGCTTTGGGACGGTCACCCTCAAAGTTTAGATCGCCATAGACATCATCCTCAATTAAGGGCACATCATACTGATTGAGCAAATCGACAATTGCCTTTTTTTTGCCATCGTCCATGCAGCTGCCGATGGGGTTGCTAAAATTTGATACCAGAAAACAGGCTGCCACTGATTGATTTTCTAGGGCCGATTGCAGGGCGCTTAAGGAAATTCCCTCCCGTGGATGGGTGGGCAGCTCCAGGGCATTTAACCCAAGGGAATTCATGGCTTCTAGCACCGCGTAGTATGAGGGAGACTCTATTACTACCGTATCCCCTGCCTGGGTGACGGTGCGGAGGGCCAGGTAGTATGCTTCTGTTGCTCCGGCTGTGGCGATGACGTGATCTGGTGCCACAGAACAGCCTGCGTTGAGCATGCGCTTGGCCACTTCTCTCCGTAGGGGTTCACAGCCGGGAACCGTGCTGTAGGAATGGGTGGCAATGGGGTCGGCCCGCATCACCTGACCCATTAAGCGGTTGAGGGTATTGACGGGAAAGTTCTCCACCCCAGGCACCGCCGCTCCCAGTTGAATGATCTTGGGGGATTGGCCCATGCGCAGCAGCTGCAGCATGAGGGAGATGTCCACGGGGCGCACCTGGGGGGGCGGAGTGGACTGTGATGGCTCATTGGGCAGGGCTAGGGCCGTAGCTTTGACGTAATAGCCTGACTGGGGGCGGGCGGTGATGATGCCGCGATCCTCTAGGAGGCGGTAGGCTTCGAGGACGGTGGACATGCTCACCGATAGCTGTTGCTTTAGTTTGCGGACGGAGGGTAGGCGATCTCCTGGGGCCAGGGTGCCCTCACGAATGAGGGATTGTATTCGATCTGCGACCTGTTCATAAAGGGTTTGGCCAGTGCCCACGGTGAGGGGAGAAAGCTTTGGGGGGAGCTGTTTGTGGGCCATGGGGACAATCCTGATGGAGGGCACCTGTGCTGTTGAGTCCCTGGGGACCCTGTTGAGCACAGTTGGGCATACAAAGAACCAGTACAGTTTATTTTCGGTTCACTGTATTCATAGCAATTTACCTTAACTGGGTCTGTTCTGGTTTGTTTTTTTTCGCGAGAATACAACCATGAACTGCGGCCACGGATTGATCATGGGCCGCGATTGATGGAGACGCATTTGATGAAATTCCAGCGTACGTTATCTCAGCCCTATGTTATTTTGCCTGGGGACTTGGACCCATCGTCGGCTGAACAGTCGGGGAATGATGGTGTTTGGCAGCGTTTTGTTGATTTTTTCTCCCTGGATACGTTCTGTAGTTCTCTCTTGAAGTTTGCTACGGGGTCGGAGGGGCCCATGGTCAGAAAGCGGTGCGATCGCAACGGGGACATTGCTTATACGATTTATGACCCTGTGACTCAACAACAATCTGGCTGGTTATCGGAAGCTGAGGCCAGGACTTGGTTAGAGCAACGATATTATCAGTAGGCTAGGGCTGTGTTTCGCCTCGGCTGTTGTGGGCGAGCCCCATGGACGCTGCGGATACACGTTTTGCTATAACAGGCCTCGATAGCGAATGAAGATGAGAATTGCGGCCCATGAACCTAGGGCGACTTTGATGGCGACTAAAATATTTAGCAATGGGATCCAACCGCCGCTGAGTAGGGTGCCTAATTCCCGGTGGGGGAGTTCTAGTCCAATGAGGTTGAGGGTTGCGATCGCAATAAAAACCAAAACCGACACCTTTTCCCAGGTGGCCGCATGCCAGCGCTGATATACCGCTTCCATCCAATCGGTCGAAGACGTAATGGCCACCAAGCCAATGGCTGTTCCCCCGGCTACCCCAGCAGCGAAACCTCCCCCCGGACTGAGGTGGCCCCGCAGCGCCAGCTCAACACTCACCAAGGCGGCAATGGTCGCCCCCAGGCTGGCAAGCACCACCGAAGGCTGATCCGTAAATTGGTGAACTTTAGCGGACGGTTGTTCATCGGCCAACAAAAAACGCACCCCCATAATGGCAATGGAAAACACGACAACTTCAAAGATGGTGTCATAGAGCCGATTCCTAAAAATAATGCCTGACACCGCATTAGGGACACCGCTTTCTTGCACAATCGTTTCAACCATCACCAGTTCCGTAGAACCTAGCTCCGGCGTAGGAAAGACCAACATCTTGATATATAGGGCAAGACCCGCTGCAAGATAAATCCATTTCATGGTGGAGAGTGAATACCTATAAAAATCGCGAACTAATCCGTATCAGACTGTCTTATCCTGCTGTTTGACCCGATCGACATCGATGTATGTTGATCCTAGGGTGGGGAGCTCGGCCTGTATGATGTCATGCAGCCGTTGAATGCGGATTTGCAACGACTCTGAAAGCCCATGGGTGCCATGGATTTCCTTCTCCATCAACGCGTTGGTCAAGGCTGCTTGATCTGGGTAGGTCAACAGTTCTACCCGCATGTGATACTTGGTTAAAACTGGGTTTAAGTTGGCCAATAAGGGGGCCAACTCTCTTCTCTTTTTGATGCCGATGGAGGACCCGTCAGCATCGGGCGTCTCTTCTAGCACCCCTAGTCGCATACTCATGGATGACCGCACCGCGACAGCGTATAGGGTAATCGATAGCATGGTGCCCACGAGCGCCTCGGTCAGGGCCACATCTGCCGCCCCAAAGAGTGCATAGATCAGGGCTGATATCGCCCCTAAAATACCTCGAATCACCAACGCATGGTACGGATTGATTTGAGATACCAGTAGCCCCGCCGTCAGGGGCAAGAGGGCGGTCATGGCAATGAGATAAAAATCTTCAGTCATGCTGTCCTTCCCCACTAGAACAATAGGCCAACACATAGCCCAATACCGTATTCCAAATAGCCAGAGAAATCAGTGCCAACAGCAACAGGGGCCATTCTTGAGGTAGCTTTAGCCAAAGCCCCACCAGAAGTACCATGGACCCCAGGGTATCCGACACCGACAAACTGTGCAGTTTGAATAAAACCGACCGATTGCCCACCAGGGGAAATGTGCCCCAAAACCAAAAAATAATGCCCACGGTAAAACAAACGTGGCTGGCGATATTAATCATAGGATCTACCTTCCTCCAGATTCATCCGTCTGAGAATATGGGCCAGTAACATCAAGGATGCATTGCCTAAACTCAAGATTAAGACCCCCACCATCCCAATCATCCAGTCATCCCGAACCACGGAAATGGCCAGAATCATCATGGCTGTTTTGGTTGCAATGCTGGCAAATGCCAACATTGTTTGCCAGATGTCCTCATCTTGATAGGCCTCGTAAATTGGAATCAACAGGGCCAAAATCATCGCTATTAATAATCCGTTCATGGTTATCGCCTCCGTTTGACCCAATGGACGTCATGCCAGCCCGTCTCATGGTGTTTAACCACAATGGACTTGGGGGTAAAGGTAATTAAAAAGATGTCTAAAAAGATGAGGCCCGGTGTCCGTCGAGGTTTGCTCGGCTCTTGGGTAATCTCCTCATATTTATGGGGGTGCAGTATCATTTCCACCGCTTCCCCATAGGCCTTAGGAATGGCCATGAGAATTTCCCACAGAATGTGCAGCCAATCCTTCAACACCGTCGGGGCTCCATAACATCTTGGCCCTAAGGTGGGCAATAGACATGAAATTCCAATACCCATCAGGATATTGGCCCAACTCCCATCGGCAGTGAGCAAAAACCACAGGGTTAATCGCAGGACTAGATCGCGATAGCCAATCATATCAATACTATCCAAAAGAGTAGGGTGAGCATCAAACTCATGCCACCAATGAGATGATCCACCTGTTCAACTACCCGAGGTAATTTAACGGTGAGTTTTTGAACGACCAGCAAATAGACTAACCATCCCGTTGCAATGGTCCCTAGGGACTTGATTGCCGCACTCACGCCATAGGCCTCCAAGTAGAACCCGTTCGCTAAAATTAATCCCCCCAAGAGCAGTCCCATGGCAGGCCAGAAACCTGGTTTGACAGGTTGCTGCATGTTGTCGTCGGGTCTGTTCCCATGGGGTAAAAAAAGAAACTTCGCAAAGGAGATGGCTGTGCCCAAGGCCGCAACATTCATGGCGATCTCTTGCCAGGAAAGAAGACTTTTGCTGGTAAGCACCTTGGCCCCAAACCCCGACAGTAAAGGAAAGCCTGAAATTGATAGGCTAGCTATGGCCAAGGCAATCCAGGTGGATGTGGCCATGGGATGATGTTTTAGCTCGGTGACATTACGACTAGGCAAGTTGCCCGCAATCAAAAAGAGAGCAGATTTCACCAGACCATGGGTCAGGGCATAAAACCCTCCCACGGCGGGTGCTGCAAGGATGAAGCCGAGTTGAGATACCGTATGGAACGCGAGGATGCGTTTCGTGTCCTTTTCAACCATGGCATAGCCCACCCCCAATAGGGCGGTGGCTACGCCAAAGATGCGAACAGTCAGTTCCATTTCAGGCAGCATCAGGGCAAACCGGACCAGGGGAAACACACCGGTTTTGACGACGACGCCCGACAGCAATGCTGAAACCGGCGTTTCCGACTCAGCATGGGTCAACGGTAACCACAGACCCGAGACAAAAATTCCCCCTTTAGTTAACAACCCGAGCACAATGAGG
>CALHGI010000281.1 GCA_938029995.1 uncultured cyanobacterium
GAGTGCATGTCAAAGATTAGGTTAACGGCGGCCCGCTGCTTGATAATGCCCGACAATAGTAAGCGGGTAAGAAATGATTTTCCGGTGCCAGATTTACCAAAAATGCCGTTACTACGCTCCACAAAGCGGTCTAGATCGATACAGATGGGGACATCCATATCAATGGGCTGACCAATGGCAAAATTGCGCCGATGGGGATCGTCCTCCCAGCCAAAAACAGAGCGAAAGTCTCGCTCTGTGGCGTCATACACCTGACTAAAGTGACCTGGAATGGTTTTTACTGGCAGCAATTGCATGGGGGCGCTGCTATTGGCCTGATAGGATGCTAGCCCTGTCTCGCTGGCGCTGTTGCCGTTTTGTCGTTTTGCCGTTTCTTTTTTTTCCTCGGGCGTAAACATTAACATGGGGGCCAGGTCAATGGTGCCGTAGGTGCCTCCCCCTGCGAGAACTTCTTGCAGAAACAGTTCTGTAGGATGGGGCGGATTGGCCAGGGTGCGCTGGCTAGCGGTCCCCAAGGAGACATCGGTCAGCATGCAAAAAAAACGCGATCGCACCCCCTGCACCACCAAAAATTTGCCTACGCGCATATCTTCCACGCTCACATCAGCATGGAGACGGACTTCTAATCCCCGACTCAAGGAACCTTGAATAACCGAACCCAGGGGCGTTTCGCTGTTCATGCCAAAAGATTACATGGGTGACCAATGCCCATCCTAGCTTGAGAATCACTTTTTAATACATGCGTTCTATTAAAAATCCTTTAAAGACACCCTTAAAAAACAACAGGTGGTCTGTCCAAAGGGCAGACCACCTGTTGTTTTAATTAACCCCTCAAGCTGTTAAACAACCCAGGTGTCTAGTCGCAACGGTTCCTAGGAATTCTCCTAATTACCAAAATTCCAGCCTACACCGGCTTGTACTGCCGTTGCTGTACCCCCACCATCTTCAAAGGCATCAAAGGCAAAAATGGCGTTACCAAACACCACCAAGTTACTTGCAGGTACCGCAAAATCTATGCCCGGCTGAAGCACAAAGGCTGTTTGATCGCCAACGGGAGATGCATCGCTACCCGTTGGCAACGATACCCCTGCCCCCAAATAGAGGTCAGTCTGAAAACTAATGGGAAAGTCGTAGGAGACCGTGGGAACCAGGGCCAAATCTCCATTGAGCAAAAAAGCCTGGGCTCGCGCTGAAATCGGCAAAGCCAAAAACTTATAGCGCCCCGAAATAACCAGACCTAAGCCGTCTCCATCGCCAAAGTCATCATCACTCAGGCCCAAGCTACCCCCCGCACCGATGTAGCTGCCATAGGCCGCCTGGGCCTGGGCTGGCTTAACATCCAACGTAGTGAACAACGCAGTTGCCGCCGCCACAGTTAAGCCCAGGCGTCCCAGGGTTGTTTTAAGCAGACTAATCATCGTTACTACTCCTTTAATAATGTCCCTAACAAATGTCCCTAACAATTTCGCAAGACTGCTTCTGGAAGACTGCGCCCGGCTGAGTCAATCTGCTGTTGCTGATTTAGAGGATGAAACTATCTGTTAGAAAGGCCATATAGCAGAACTTTTCAGATGAAATCATAGTTCGGATCAGCAACGCTCCCAAACTAAGGCCCACCCTGCATTTAGCAGGATCATACCCATAAACAAAATATGAAAGCGCCACAAAGTTAACGCGTTGTTGGCAAAATGTCAAACTTAGCCCGTATTCCGCATGCCAGCGGCGATGCCATTGATCGTTAACATGGCTCCCCGCAATAGTTCACCTCGGCTGTAGCGCGACTGAATTACCCCGGTGACCAAGGCTGACGCATCCCGATGTTGGCGCAAACGTTTGAGCAGTGAAACTTGCAAGAAACCAAGGGGAACAATGGTGCCGTTGCGCAGCTGAACTGAACGTTGCAGACCCGGATCACCGTCGAGTAGCGCTTCATTATCGGTCACCTGCAACACCATTTGGCTAGTGAGGTGAAACTCCTGGGCAATTTGGTCAAACACAGCTTGAAAGTTGGCCTGTCGTTCGCCTTCCCCTAACTCTTTCACATAGTGCTGGGCAATTTGCAAATCCACCTTGGCCAAGGTCATTTCCACTTTAGAAATGGCCATCTTAAAGAAGGGCCATTTTGTGTAGAACGACCGCACCAGCTGAAGGTTCTTTTCAGGTTCTTCGGCAATAAACTCCTTTAATGCTGTCCCAACGCCGTACCAAGAGGGCAGTAAAAACCGGGCCTGGGTCCAACTAAACACCCAAGGGATCGCTCGCAGACTGGGTAAATCCTTCTTGCCACCTCGGCGGGATGGGCGAGAACTAATTTGTAGTTGGCTAATTTCTTGAATGGGGGTGACGTGGTGGAAAAACTCCACCAGCTCAGGATCTTCATAGATCAGGGCCCGATAGTGCTGCCGAGAACGCACGGCTAGCTTTTCCATAATCTCGTGCCAAGAGGCGATCTCATCGAAGCTGTTGTTTAGCAAACTAGCCTGTACCACAGCCGTTGTCACTGTTTCTAGGTTGTAGAGGGCTAAGTCCTTGAGATTATATTTAGAGGCTAGCACCTCGCCCTGCTCTGTGATTTTGATCCGTCCATTTATACTACGACCGGGTTGGGCCAAAATCGCTTCATAGGCGGGGCCACCCCCACGCCCCACAGAGCCACCACGGCCATGGAAAATCCTCAAGCTAACGTCGTACTTATCCGTTACCTTTTGCAAGGACTGTTGGGCCTTGTGGATTTCCCAGTTGCTGCTGAGGAATCCCGAGTCTTTATTACTGTCGGAATAGCCCAGCATTACTTCCTGAAGAGCTGATTCCGCCGATTCGTTGGTGCCATAGCCCCCCTTTAACATGGACAGATATAGGGGTAACTCAAATAGTTCTTCCATTACCGCTGTGGAACGGCGTAAATCTTCCACCGTTTCAAACAGGGGCACAATGCCCAAACTACCGATGCCGGTGGCAGGGTCATATAGACCGGCCTCTTTGGATAGCAGCAACACTTCCAAAATGTCACTGGCATGGTTGCTCATGCTAATCACATAGCTGCGACAGATATTCTGACCAAATTCCTGGTGCAGTTTTCTCACCATATGGAAGGTGGCTACGGTTTCCCTGGCTTTTTCTGAGATCGGTAGCTCCGTCGGAATCAGCGGCCGCCGGGTACTCAATTCACTGGTCAACCATTCAACCTTTTCAGCTTCAGAAAAGTCGTTGTACAGCTTGGGAAATTGCAGATATTCGGTAATTTCGTGGATAGTGTCTGAATGGCGTGTGCTTTCTTGGCGAATATCGAGCTGGGCCAGGCTAAATCCGTAGATTTCCACCTGACTCAGTAAAATATCCAATTCTCGACAGACCAGTCCTGTTTCCTTCAGACTCCTGTGGATTAGATCTAACTCGGCTAAAAAGTCATGGCCAGACGCATAGAGCGTTCCAGGGGGGGCCGTGGTTTCGTTCTCCTGTAGATAGTCGCCGTTGTAGAGCTTTTGGCTACGTTTATAGGTATTGGTCAGGCGTTTTTCCACATAGGCCAATTTGAGGCGGTAGGGCTCCTGACGATAGCGAATGGCAAATTCCTCATATACGTCGGGCATTTGCAGACGATCTTGCTCTAGGGATTCTAGGAGACCGGCAAGGACTTCGCTCCAATGCAAGGAAGGACTTAGTAAGCCAGAGAGCTTACGGATCGACGCCATGTATTTCTCCAACACCAAGTTGCGCTGGTAGGAGGCCGTTTTCCAGGTAATTTGGGGCGTGACGGACGGGTTGCCATCGCGATCGCTGCCCACCCAAGACCCAAATCGGCAGAAGCGATGGCGAGGGGGAGTAAGACCAGGGAATGTATTACTCAAAGCTCGGTTGAAGCGCTGATATAGCTCAGGAATAGCGTCAAATAGCACCACGTCAAAGTAGTGCAGGGTAAAGTCCACCTCGTCTAGGACCGATGGTTTAAATTGATGCAATTCATCCGTACGCCACCACAGCCGAATCTCTTCGGTGAGTTGTTCCTGGAGCTGGGTAATTTCCCAGGATGAGGTCTGTTGACGTGCCCGTGCTTGCTCTTCGGCCAGATCCAGGCTTCTGAAAATACTTGAAATACGCCGCTGTTTGTCTCGGATGGTATGACGAACAATTTCGGTGGGATGGGCGGTAAAGACTAAACGCACATCCAGCTGATCGATCAATTGTTGGATATGCCGGGGGGGCACATTGAGCTGTTTGAGCAGTGGGAACAGCCAGTGAAATGTGCCTGTACCGCGCTGATTTTGGGCCACGTTGCCCACGTCAGTGCTGACTAGATTGTTAAGGAAGGTGCCATTGCCGTCAGCACCACTTTCTGCAGTGGTGTCCTCGGAGCCATCATCACCCAGACCATCTGCCACGGCTTGGTAATGTTTGCGCTGATCCTGTTGCTCGTAATGTTGCTCGACAATGTTGATTAACTGGAAGTAGAGGGCAAAGGCTCGAGCCATGCGAATGGCATCGTCTAGGCTAAGCTGCTCAATCAGCTGCAGGGCATTGGCATTATCAAGGGCTGTGTCGGCCTGGCCATCTGGGGCACATAGACGCCGAATATTCTTGAGCAAGCTGACCAGATTGCTGCCACATTCAGCTTCTAAAACCAATTCCCAAATGCTTTCCACTATGATTAAGCGGTGCCGTAGAAACGTTTCAGACGCCTCTGGGTCAGAGAAGCCATCGGATTTCGCAAGGACCATATCATCTTTGTAGGAAACAGTTGGGCTCATTCAACGTCAGTGGTAACGACTGAAAGACGGAGATGACGTACGGTCAGCATCTCCGAGAAAATTGTAGAGGCTTTCGGACGTTACAATGCATGTCCCGCTCGAAATGATCGGCGAAAATTTTATAAAGGCTTTTGGTGATTGGGATCGAGCACGGGGAGTTGAATCCCTCGAAATATCTCTTCACTTGCTAGGCCAAACTGCATTAACCAGTAACTTAGGGTATGGCCTATGATCAGCAGCCCCAGGCAGGGCAGGGTGGCGAGGGCGAGGCCCATTTGGGGATTGTAAATCAACGTAAACGGCAAGTTACTGACGGTTTTTTGGGGAGTTTGTTCACGAAAAGGTTGCATAAGTCAGGAGCTCGTAGTAAACGTATAGCAACTTTAGGGCAAATCATGGCCCACGTTGGTGCGATTGTATGTTAGTACTGCCTTTATGGTTTGTGGAGCAAGACCTACGGTTAAGGTAACGAGGGTATTGTCCTTAACGTTGCCGTTTCTAGTCTAGTGTTGCGAACCGTAGTGGGCGGTATGTGTACTGCATCTAGTCTAAATAGTACGGACCGTAGTGGATTATATGTGCATTGTATTTGTAACGCTAGGTTCATAACTTGACTGAACCGGCCTAGAGAACTAAGTTTTTCGGGCAAAGCATGTTGGTTGTCACTGGGTTGTCACATTGTTATGGGATCTGAAGGTCTATGTTCAGTCACTTAAAATCTGATCAGCCCCTAACGCCAGATCCTACGGCTCTAATGCCTTGGCTTGAGGATGTGGTTAACAATGCCAATTGTGCATTGCAGCTGAAGCTACGGGGCAATATTTTGCATGTCTATGCCCAGTCCGTTACTGGGTTGGATCGGGAGTATGTGCTGCTGAGACTGGTGCGATCGCTACTGGAACCAGATCATAAGGCATCCTTGATTAAGGGCTTTTCACAAATTTATCAGCTTTATTTTTATAGTGGCCGCACTGGGGGAGCAGGGGAACAAAAACCCGACTGGTCTACGCCTATATATCTAAACCGTTTGGAACGTCATCTGGAGCAACTGGTGGAAACCAGCAGTGATTTGGATGAAATCAAGCGTTCTACGGCCCATTTGACTTCGGGGATTGGATATTTGGATGATGCCACCTCCGCCATTGTGCTTTCTAATGCCAGCCTGGCCCGTAAGGGGGACCCGGATGCGATCGCACGCTACTTGAGCCACACCCTCAGCGCCTTGGATGTGGGGGTGGACGTGGTGGTCAAGGCCATCCCAGGCAAGGCAAAACGGGCCCAGGGGGTAATTACGGCGGCATCGACCGTGGCGGTGGACCCCAGCCGGGAATTGATTAATCGACTATGGATTTTGTGTCGGGCGGCCTATAGCCCTGATCCTGCGATGATCGCAGCACCGACGGCCCAACGGCTACGGGACCTGAAGCTCACCCAGTTTCAAGATGCGGTGATTTCAGTTCAGGTGCTGGGGGAAGAGTCCCCCGACTGGCGACTGCGAGTGGACCTGACGCCGGATGAGGAAATTTTAAAAGAATGGAGTCGCTGGGGGGATACGGAGTCCATCGCCCGACTGCTGAACCAGGCGCTATTAGAGTTGGATGTTAGCCTGCTGCCGGAGGTTAAAAACTCTACGCTGCACTTGGTGTGTCAGCCCTTGGCCGTGGGCCAAACCGTAGTACCCACCGATGCGGTTTCCCAGGAAGCAGATCCGGCCGATAGCACCGGTGGGTCCGAAGCGGACATTATGGATGAGATCGCACCGCTCCTAGAACAGCTAGCCCCCCAAGGACTGGGCCGGGCCATGGTCTACGGCCCCAGCCTAGATGGCATCAACCCAGAATGGCTCAGGTGCCTAGATTTACCAGCCAGCGAACATACCGATCTAGCCATTTCCACCGTCTCCCTAGCTCGCCAGGGAGACTTGCCCGCCATCGCCTACTGCTTGACGAAGCATCTCAACCCAGACCTGGACGAACAGCTAGCCACGGGCGGCATCCGGGTGCAGCTGCTAATGCGGGAAAATCGACTGCACATCATGATAGATGCGCCGGTGTGTCCCCCGCGCCGACAGGTGGTGCCCCAGCTCAAACAATACCTAAACCAATATCCAATTAAAGACATTACGGGCGTTCGCATCTATGGCCGTCGGGCTGGCCAAAAGCGCCCCGACTGGCACTACGGCTATGACCGTCAGCCCAAAAAACGTCTGGTCCCCGAAGCCGCCCCCGAATTTGCCGCTTCCGACGCCTACCTAGGGGACTTAGTCCAACCGGAGGACACGGTCGAAGACGAAGCTTGGAACGAAGCCTGGTCCAGCCGAGTCCTAGATCAGGTGCGAGCTCTATTAATCAAAACCCAGCTATTTTCGGCCACCGCCCATAGCTCTGAGGAACCCCTAATAGAACCCCGCTTGACCGGTAGCAGGGGAGGTATTGCCTTGGCCTGGGGAGCCTTAGGGTTACTATTGGCCTTCCAAGCAGACTGGATTACGGGCCAGCTATTCAGATCCCGGTCCCTGGTGGTCACGGCCCCCAAAACCCCATCGATCAGTCAGCCCCAGTCCCAAACCAAACCCTCCACCTTCGAAGAAGAGTTGGCCCAGCTCAACTGGGGAGAAAACAACGGCGACGCCACCATTAGCCTGGACGGAGAGCTCCCCGGATTTGCCAGCTCAGCCATTAACGATACGGATTTGCTCGGCAGCCCACCCCAAACCACCGTGTCCATGTCCGAGGTCTTAGAAGCCTCCCCCTTTCCCTCATTTAAAAGCCAGCAACTAAACGAAAAACTGGCGCTTTACCACTGGTATGTAGCCGAGAACGGAGCGCCCGATGTCTTAGTATTTGGCAGCTCACGGGCACTGCGGGGGGTGGACCCAACCGCCCTCACCCAGGCCGTCGCCACCCTAGGATATGAGGACGTCAGCGTCTTTAACTTTGGTGTAAACGGAGCCACGGCCCAAATCGCAGACCTAGTTGTGCGGCAGCTGTTAGCCAACTATCCGTCGCCAAAGCTAATTTTGTGGACCGACGGAGCCCGGGCTTTTAACAGCTCACGGGTGGATGTCACCTTTAATGCCATCTCAACCTCAGAGGGCTATCAGCAACTAATTACGGGGGAGCTATTTCCCGACGCAGAGGGTGAGGCCAATGGCTCCACCCTCAACCCCGCCCAACAGGTAAGCCGCTATTACACCCGCATCGATCAGCAGCTCAGCACATCCCTAGGCAACATTTCCTCCGGCCACAGCGAACGGACACGCCTCCAAAAAGCGACCCAGTCCAGTCCCTATGCCGCGAATAAAACCTCCGAATCAGTCGCCGTCAACCCGACCGAAACCGACTTAATCGATGCCAATGGCTTTCTTCCCCTAGCTATCCAATTCAACCCCGCCACCTACTATCTCGATCATCCACGGGTGGCTGGGGCCTACGACGGCGACTACAAAGCCTTCCAAATGGAAGGTCCCCAGGTTGACGCCCTCAGACGGATGCTGGCCCATACTCAAACACAAGATGTGACCGTCGCCTTCATCAACACCCCCCTCACCAACGAGTACCTAGACCCTGCACGTCTAGAAGTGGAGAGCCGTTTTCAGCGCTATATGCTCCAATTGGCAGCCCAGGAGCCGGGACTGCTATATCGCGATCTCGGCCAGCTATGGCCCAAGCGCTACGACTATTTTTCTGACCCCAGCCACCTAAATCGGTTTGGAGCCTATCAGCTTTCCAACCGTCTAGCCCAGGACCCGATGATTCCTTGGCTCAAGCTCAAGGCACCCGACTAATCCCCTTCAATAACCAAGCTAAATCAAGCCCCACGTTCGCCCCCAGTTAGCCTAATGACGCTGCCCTCCATCGTTTACGGTCTATTCCTTTTTGGTACCACCTGTCTCTACTGGTTACTCCCCAGTCGTGGTCTCAAGCTGTGGCTGCTGGTGTTAGCTAGCCTGGTGTTTTACGGCTCACTACAACTTCAGTATGTGCCCCTGCTACTAGCCCTGGTCTTGGCCAACTACATCATTGGCCGCCGCCTCAGCGCTCCCCTAGACTGGCGAATTCCCAACGAAGAATGGCATTTTGCCCAACAAGACTGGGATCGGAAACGCCTGGGGCTGATGTGGGTGGGCATTACCCTCAATGTATTACTGCTATTGGGTTTCAAATATGTCACCCCAATGGCCGCCACCGTTAACCCCAGCCTGCAACTGATCATGCCCCTGGGGCTGAGTTTCTTTTGTTTCGAGTCCATCGCCTACCTGGTGGATATCTACCGTGGGGCACCGGCGGGCAACCACTTCATTGAGTTCGCGGCCTACAAGCTATTTTTCCCCAAGCTGATTGCCGGACCTATTACCCGTTTTCAAAGCTACATCAGCCAAATGAAGCATCCCCGTCTCCCTGGATTAGAACAGTCCGTCGAAGCCGGGTGGCTAATCGCATCAGGGGCCGCCAAGAAACTCCTCCTTGCCGATAGGATTGGCCTGCTAGTAAACCTCAGCTTTGACAACTTGGAGCGGGCCGGAAGTGGCGACCTATGGTTAGCTATCTTTGCCTATGGCTTACAAATTTATCTCGACTTCAGTGCCTATGTGGACATTGCGCGAGGCAGCGCCCTACTGCTAGGCATTCAGTTACCCCAAAACTTTGACTTCCCCTACTTCACCACCAGCATTGCCGAATTTTGGCGACGTTGGCACATTACCCTTGGCGATTGGCTACGCAACTATCTTTACTTTCCCATGGGGGGATCTCGCAAAGGGCTCAGCAGAACCTGTATCAATCTGCTGCTGATCATGGTGATTGCGGGTATTTGGCATGGTGATCAG
>CALHGI010000282.1 GCA_938029995.1 uncultured cyanobacterium
TGAATGAACTCAATGTGGAACTGGTGCCACAGGACTAGACCGTAGCCTGCCAGGGAAATGTAGTAGGTCGTTAGTTCCTAAGACCTGGAGGAAGACTCGCCATGGCAGACCATCCGCTGCGGACTCAGGGGCTAGATGACCGGCCTGGCTTAACGGTGTGTGCCACATTACTGGAAAAAACATCTAACCAGGCTGCCCTGTGCCGGAGTTGTGAGGTGTTGGGTGTGGACCGGTTGGTGTTGCCTAGGGCGAATGAGTCTTGGGAGTTTAGAAAAGTGGCAGCGTCGGCCCAGCAGTGGCAGCGGGTGGAATATTGCCCCCCGGATCAGCTAGAGGCGTGGTTAGTCCAGCAGACGGGCTATCGAATCGTAGCGCTGACGGTGCAAGCACCAGCCCATCTGCTACCTGACTATACTTTTGCGGCTAAGACTGTGTTGCTCTTGGGTCGAGAGCTGACGGGTATTCCCGATCATATTTTGGCCCTGTGTGATGGGGCGTTGATGATTCCCCAATATGGGCGGGTTGAGTCGTTGAATGTTCAAACGGCGGGCGCGATCGCAATGTATGAATACAACCGCCAATGGCGACCAACCTAGTCGTTACACGACTGATACTTGGGTGCGACTGATTCAGACCTACTCCATGGGAATATCGGCAGTCTCCGAGGCTTCTTCCACGGCTTCTTCCAGGTCCGTGGCATCGTCGTCTAGCTCAAGCACGACGGGTTCCTCAGACGTCTCGACCGGATTATCCGGCTCCAACGGATTGTTGCGCACCCGACGAATGGGTAAATTCGCCATCAGTGCCGTCATGCGGTTATCCGATTCGAGGGAAAATTCCAGGCTGTCGAAATCGAGTTCGACATACCGTGACACCACTTCCAAAATTTCTTGACGTAACTTTTCTAGATTTTGCGGAGAAATATCGGAACGGTCATGGGCCAGCACTAACTGCAAGCGTTGTTTGGCCGTATCACGGCTCAACGGTTCACGGGTGCCAAAGAGTCTTTCGAAGAATTCACTAATCATGATCGTTTCCCATAAGGCGAGGAGCATTCAAAATAGTGGCGTTACCGATCCCCTTATTAATCAGCAACGGCATAACGGTCGCCAGCCCATGGACCGTCTAGATAAACCGAGTTAAATCAACCTAGTTAAATAACTGACGCAGTTTCTTAAAAAAGCTATCTTTTGGCACACTCAAATCCATCAGGGGCACCTTCTCACCCTGTAGGCGACGGGCAATATTAGAAACGGCGACCCCCGCTTGGGAAAGTTCCTTATTCAAAATCAGAGGCTCCCCATTGTTGGTGGATACAACCACCTGCTCGTCATCGGGAATCACCCCCAATAGCGGCACCGCTAAAATATCCTGCACGTCTTTGACTGACATCATTTGCTGAGCTTCTACCATGGAAGGCTTCAAGCGATTAATGATCAGACGCATGGCCTTAATATCATTAGCTTCCAATAGGCCAATCACGCGATCAGCGTCGCGGACGGCAGAAATTTCTGGGGTGGTGACAATAATGGCCTCACGCGCCGCCACGATGGCATTGCGAAAACCCATTTCAATCCCCGCCGGGCTGTCGATTAAAACAAAGTTATAGGCTTTGGTCAGGGCCCTGACCAGCTTTTTCATTTGCTCTGGGGTGATGGATTCCTTAGACCGATTTTGAGCAGCGGGTAATAGGGCCAAGTTGGGCTGACGCTTATCTTTGACCAACGCCTGATCCAATCGGCACTCCCCCGCCAAGACATCTAACGCGGTGTAAACAATTCGATTTTCTAGACCCAAGAGCAGATCTAAATTACGTAACCCAAAGTCAGCATCAATTACTACGACGCGTTTACCTGACTTAGCTAGGGCCATCCCTAGGTTGGCGGTGCAGGTGGTTTTCCCAACGCCTCCCTTACCGGAGGTAACAACGATAATACGGTTCATAGCCATGGCATTAAACGGGCGATTGAGGATGGTGTTCGTAGGGCACAGGGCTCAAGTAGGGCAATAGTCTCACGTTATGGCAATTTTTTTAGGATTTCCCCAGGGTTTTTCTGAGGGACAGGGGCGCTTAACGGTTAAACGTTGCCATTAGGGCTAGGACGATCACGGGGCATTGAGGTGAATTTGGGCAAATTCGGATGCGATCGCAATGCGAATTTCGCCTTGCGCACCGCCGACACGGGAGCTTTGACTCACATAGGCAACTTCCGGTTGATACTGGCTCGGCGGCTTTTCCGGTGCCCGAGCCACATAGTCAGCAATCCGCAACTGAGTCGGTTGCATATGCAACGCCATAATGCGACAGGCGGCATTGCCCTCAGAACCCGCATGGGCCACACCACGCAGGCGTCCCCAGACAAAAATATCCCCAGCCGCAATTAACGCCCCACCCGGATTGACGTCCCCAATCACCACAATGGAGCCAGGATGGCGAATTTCCGTCCCAGAACGAACGGTGGTTTGCACATAGAGGGGCGTTTCCAGTGCCTTACCCCGACTTGATGAATCGCTCAGATGGTCTAATTTAGTATGCTGTTCGACCGAATACCCAGCTGTTGCAGCCACCACAGCCGTCTGCCTACGCTGGGTATAGATCCGCTTCAAATGCAGCTGAGCCGTTTGCAACAGCTGATCCATTTCCTGCAGCTGACGATTATCCAGCAGTCGATCACGGGCAATTAAATGCACCGTCGTGTTGGGCTCTAAAAACCGATCTCCAGAACTCAGCCGCAGCGTGAGCTGCTGACATAGCTCTTCCCACTCAGCCGGGGTAAAGCTCTTTTCCTGAGCTGAGGGGAGCAACAACAGTAGCCGTCCCCGCTCACTTTTAAATGTTATTTGCTGTCTGGAGCCCCCCTGTTGCTCCACCCCCACATCCAAGGAAGCAACATCTTCTAAGGGTGGCGTCTCCTGACTGCTATTACCATCCGACTCAAAGACAAAAAGCTCTACATTCTTTGAAGCCTTTAACCGAGCCGATAGGGCTGCCCGAGAATCTGCAGCAGTACTATTACTCAACTCAGGAGGACCCGATGTCTCTTGTGGAGGTTGCTTAGGGAGCTCAGTGCCATGATCGTTGGC
>CALHGI010000283.1 GCA_938029995.1 uncultured cyanobacterium
CCCAGCACCGTCCACTGTTGCTCTGGGATTTGAGGTGCCACGCTCTGCTGGACTTCAGGGGCCACTGCTAGCAGTTTAAGGGCGAGTAGGGCAATGACAGCGCAGGATACGACCAGCCATGTGGGTACTGATTGCATCCAACGTTCAACGGGGTGTTCTGGACGAGTTTCTCTCCATTTCATAGGGTGATTTTACCGGTTGGGTGAGTCTAGGGGTATGACTCTTTTAAGTGAAGAAAGCTAGTACAGGCTGGATGAATTCGAAAACGCTCAATATTTTCTAGGTTAATGGTGGGTACTTCGTAATGCCCCAAATAGGCCGCAGCTAGATTAGTACGGCGGTTGGTGTGGCGGGGGACCCAGGCTTTGAGAAAGCCAATTTTCCAAAGCATCTGTTTGAGTTCGATATAGTCCATGTCCAGAATCCAGGTGGCTGCCCGCTCGACATCATATTCACCACAAACGATGGCTAAGAGTAAATAGTCCAGATCTTCTTTGTCATAGTGACTGCGTTTGCCTCGAAAAACTTCGAAGACATCCAGGAGATAGGGATAATGAAATCGATACTCTGAGGCAAGGTCACGGATCTTTTGTTCGGAATAGGCTTCTTCGGCGGTTGCGATCGCAACCTCATCAATGCGCCGACCCGCCAAGGAATACTCAATCCGTTCGGCACAGAGCTTACAAAACTGCAGTAACTCGCGGGGACGGAGCTGGGTGCGATCAATAATATAGTCCAGAGTTTCAGCTCCGCTAGACTTCATCTGGGCCACAAAAATTGACTGCCACAGCTTTTGGGCATCCAGCCGAGTTGCCTGGGGAAAAGAATGGGCAATGCGCCGACCAATTAACTCCAAAAGTTCATTCCGGCCCCAGCGAATGACTTCCACATCTTCACGAATTTTCTGAGCATCCTCGTAAATCTGAGGAATATTATCAAATAGCTCCTGGCGAATCGAAATATACACCCGTAAATTGGGACTAATCAAATTCAGTTTTTGAGTCGCTTGAAATAATCCAGCAATAAAAAACCTAGCATCCTCCGAATTATCCCAACCCTTATCTAGCTCATCAATCAAAATTTTGATTTTGGTATTTTTGAGTACGGTCTGTAAACTAGGCAAAAGGTTCTTAATTTCATCTAGGCTATAGAGAGCCTGGAGTCCTTGGCTCCGCAGCCCCCCGGCATCAGAACTCGTTTTGACCTGTTCAATCCGCTTGAGATAATCGACCAGCGTAATAATAGAGCTGGTTTGCTGAAATAGGTTTTGCCTGGCCACATAGTCATAGATATTTTTTGTAGCCCCTAGCAATAATCCCCGTTTCGTTTGGGCAATACGTTTGAAGATTAACGTATACAGTAAATACTGCCAGGCTACCGAGTAGGCGCTTTGCTTACGCCAAAATCCGTCCTCTTCACTCGCTAGGTGATCCGATAGCAACTCATAGGAATACTCCTCAGGAGAAAGCTCAAGGATCAGGTTGCCTTTACGGGCTTCGGTCGTCGCAATATACTTAAAAATCGCACTTTTGCCCGCACCTCGATTTCCCACCAAAATCGTCTTACGACCACTGAGAAACTTCTGATACGTGGCATTGGGATAAAAATATTCTGCCAGACCCAGATTAATATCCCGTTCGGCAGAATCTGAACCTAGGTTGAGTTCCTTGATGTCTAATCGCATGGGACATAATCATGCAAATTGGCCAGTATTAGTTTATCGTGTCCTCAAATTTGGTCATAGTACCGCCAAGGGTACCCCCCTGAGCACCCTCGATGCGTGATGAAGTCTGGGGGATGAGCGGAAAGCGGTTATCCATAACCCAAAAGGCCGATGGAGTATCTCCATCGGCCTAACACTGCATCTATCGTAGATAGATCAAACGGCTGTGTTAAACAGCAGTCGCTTCAATCTTGAAGGACACAACCATATCGTTGAAGTCCAGATCTCCACCACCAGACTGGTCTTCAATACCAAAGGCATTGTCACCAACCTGCTTGATGTGATCAAGACCATCGCTATTAGCGCCTTGGTGGCTGAAGAAGACTTCACCAACCGCTGGGTCAACACCGTCAACGACGACGAAAGTACCTAGGAAAACGCCGCTCTTGATGGAGGCATCAAAGGTCGTCATTTGACCATTTTCACCCGATAGCTGAACATCTAACTGGTTTGCGATCGCAGCGGCTTTATAACCGACATCTCCAGGACGGATGGTATTGCCGGTCAGAGCATCAACAATGCCACCATCAGCGGTATCAGTGGTATAAAAACCAACCGTATTCGTTAATGCAGCTTCACGATAAACCGAGAACGTTGCCGTCAAATCTCCCGTTAAACCTGTGAGGTCAATCGCTGCCGCATCATCAAGAGTCAGGTCTGTAGCCGCAACAGCATCAGCCAACGCCGTGGTCAATACAGTGCCATTACCGAAATCTAGGGATATGTCTCCATTCTCCAGAGCGACGGGGGAGGCTACATCAGTAATCCCTTTCTCTGTAATTTCAAATTGCAGAAAAGAGCCCGAAGCAAGACTGTCTCCCTTGAGGTTAAAGGTGGGAGAAAACCCTGTGCCAAGAACATCTTCAAGCACAGAAAAACCACCAACCTGAGTCCGATTGCCGCCGGACTCATCAGTGCTGAAGATTTTTACATCACCAACACTAAAAATGCTGGATTGATCAACCTTTAAGCTCAGGGCTTTAGCATTACCAATCTCGGAAATTTCAAGCACATTGGCTGCTGCAATGGGAGTCAGAAGACTCTCTAAAACTGTAGGACCAGTAGGTGTAGGACCACCAGTGATAGGCGTAACAGGCGTACCACCACCGGAGCCAGTAGAAGGTGGAGTTACAGCATCATTGGTAACGGTATAAATCAGATTTTTAGCAAAGGGGGCAGCCGTGGGCAGCTCATCCCGATCTGCATCAACAATATTTTGATCTTCAGCTAGAGCGATACCCACTGTCCCGTTAAAGTCAGCTAAATCTCCACCTGACACAGTAACGTCATACAGCTTATTGTCACCGCCGTTAACAACAAAAATTTCAGTGACTGTAGCGGTACTCCCACCGGTAACAACCCAATCCTCTAAGCTAACATTCTGAGCCGTGTCGCTAAAGACAGTGCGGAATTTGAGGACATCGTCACTAGTCTCTTCTTCACCCAGAAGATTGACTTTATCAAGGAACAGAGTATCAGATTGATTTCCAGTCGACTCTACCTCTCCCACGGGAGGCTCTTCTACGGGAGGTTCCTCTACAGGGGGCTCTTCTACGGGGGGTTCCTCCACAGGAGGCTCAGACCCATCACCTACTAGAGTGATAACCTCGCTCGATCTGGGGGCTTCACTCACATTGATATTTTGACCATCAGAGACGGTGGTAATCGTAGCCGAAGGAGCGAGACCAATACCAACATCACCGGTAAAAGCATTCAGCCCATCACCAGACAATTGAACATCAATGCGATCTGCATCGGCATTAATAGTGCTCACACCAGTAACTGTTGCAGAGCTACCGCCAGTTACCGCAAAGTCTTCTGGCCCAATAGTACTAAGATCAACTGGCTCAGTAAAAATAACTCGGAATTCTAGGCCCCCAGTAGGGTCGCCATCTCTTACGGAAATTCTATTGATAGCTGCAGGCATAATTATTCTTGTTTCTTCTTCTTAATTTTTCAGTGAACGGTCAATGATTTTTTGAGATCAGCAACAATTGCTCATAAGCAGATTGACAACACCCACTGTTCACCATTAGAACAAGTGAAGTTTCATCAAGCTATTACTTCAATTTAGATATTGGTAGGAGCACAAAACCACTTACACAAGACTTTATTGAGGGATGCGCTAAAACACACAAGCAACATAGTCAAATCAGTTACAAGCTATGATTTTAGAAGGTTTTTAACTCCTCGAACTTAATCACCGAAAACAACTGATCAGGCACTATTAAGTTCTGGCATCCAAAACAAATCTCTTTCAAGAGCTAGGCTAAAGAATATATCCAAAGGTCTACTCTGTAAGGTGATTTTCAAACACTTAAGTAATTAGACGCAGGTGTTCTCGTATGGTTCCGATTGCTCAAGAGATTTTCTAAAACAACTATCCTCCGCACAAACGAAGTCTAATTTAATACCCATAACAAACTCTCAATTACCCATGTGCTAATTAAGAGTTCTCTCATCACAGCATCTATCACGATAGTATTCAGTATGATTACGCAAGCTTCATGCAATAGTAAGTCAGTAATGAAGAATATCTAGCTTGGCATCCATAGGCCAGACCATGCATACCTTCGGAAGGCCTTTAATGACAACCAATCCATGCGCAGCGAACGGCTGAAGGCCTTCAGCCGTTGGCTCTGAAATCACACTAGTTTGAGGATCAACTGTGACTGACATTCACGGCTGATCCTCCCCTCTTTATCCAGCCTCCATCCCCATGGGAAGCTTTGATACAGCACTAGCAGTTGGATTGAAGGACTAGGGCTAAAAGGACAGTCCCATTAGACAGCTGCCAACGGTGTGACATCTATTTGCACGACCAAATCGTTAAAGTCTCTGTCCCCTAGGCCCAGTTGGTCTTCAAAACCAAAGGTATTATCGCCTAAATGTTTGCTGTGGTCCCTACTATTGCCATTAGCACCCTGATGGCTGAAATAGACTTCTCCGATGGCTGGATCAACACCGTCTACCATGACAAAAGTGCCCAAGAAGGCTCCGCTGGCAATGGTTCCATTAAAGGTACTCACCTGCTCATTCTCACCTGTGAGTTCAATGTCTAGACGATTAGCGAGGGCAGCTTCTTTGTACCCAATACTTCCCGGACGAAGAATTTTCTCGCCAGTGAGAGCGTCAAAGGTCCGAATGCCTCCATCGACAAAGTCCGTAGTGTAAAAACCCACTTTATTATCAAGGGCAGACTCACGATAGACGGTGAACCTCGCATTGAGCGGCCCCGTGTAGTTAGTGAGATCGATAGCCGCTGCATCATTGACCAGCAGATTCGGATCTGGAGCTAGGGTTTCTAAGGATGTGATCAATTCCGTCCCATTGCCAAAATCGAGAGATATCTCATTATTTTGGCTCAGGGTGCTGACTTCAGCGATGCGGCTAATGTCGTTTTCGGTCAGCTCAAACTGCAACAGAGACCCCGTGCTAATCAAACTGCTTGCAAGATTGAATAGGGGAACATAGGTGACGGGTAACTGATCTCCTTGCAGTAACGAAAAACTGCCAATTGGATTTCGACTGTTGCCTGTTCCATCGGTACTAAAGATGGTGATGTCACTCACGCTATCAATATTAGAGGTTTCAACCGTGAGACTCAGC
>CALHGI010000284.1 GCA_938029995.1 uncultured cyanobacterium
CCTATCGTTCTCACCATGGCCAAAAAGTCTAACCCCAAGACAACGTCCCAGAAACCCACTCGGCCCCCAGGTATGAGCCAAGAAAAGTTTGATCGATTGGTGGGGGAAGTGCAGTCACCCTTTAAAGGGTTGCGCAAAGTAATTTATGGGGCTGTGGGGGCGTCTGGGTTAGTGGGGGCGTTTATCTTCTTTACCCAACTGCTAGCCGGTCGGAATGTAAATTCGGCAATTTCTAACTTGGCCGTACAGCTGGGGGTAATTGGTATCGTTGTATTTTTGTTTTGGTTAGAGGGCCGGGGAAAAAGTGACTCATGATGACAAGCCAGCAGTGGTGCTGGACAGGCCAGCGGTGGTGCTGGTGCATGGTCTGTGGAATACGGTTAATATTTTTCAGCAGTTACGCCCATACCTGGAAGAACGGGGCTGGACCGTCCACGGGGTAGGACTAACGCCGAACAATGGAGACATTGGCATTGAACAGCAGGCGCAGCAATTAAAAGCATTTATTGAATGCTCCTTGGAACCCCAGCAGCCCTTTTATCTGTTGGGGTTTAGCATGGGTGGCCTGGTCAGTCGTTATTATTTGCAGCGTTTGGGTGGACTGCAACGGGTACAGCGATTTATCGGTGTGGCGGTGCCCCACTATGGTTCCACCTTGGCCTGGTTTCGGTGGAACATTGGAGGACGGCAAATGCGTCCAGGCAGTGCATTTTTAGCTGACTTAAATCGGGATGTGGAACAGTTGGCGGCCTGTCGACCCTTATGCCTATGGACGCCCTACGATTTGTTGGTGCTGCCAGCCCACCATTGTTGTTTACCCATTGGGACCAATAAACGCTTACCGGTGTCTAGCCACAATGGCATGCTATGGGACAAACGCAGCCTGGCGACGATTGCTGAAGGGTTGCAGCCTTAGGGATGTCAGGGCAGCATGGGCACTGCTTCCCCAGCATAAAACCACCGCCCCCATTACACCCCCCACCGAGCTATCCAGGCGATACTACATCACCTACAGCCAGGGCTTGGTCACCTCACCAATGTGATTCTGTTCTTCCGTTGTCAGCGCCCAACCCAAGGCCCCAGCATTTTGTTTTGCCTGGTTAGCCGTCTTTGCTCCTGGAATCGGCATCACATCACCTTGGGCAATGAGCCAATTGAGGGCCACTTGGGCCGGTGTCTTATCGTAGCGTTGGCCAATCTCCTTAAGCACCGATATCACGGGCCCGATCTTATTTAAATTATTCTTACTAAATCGTGGATCAATCCGCCGCGCCCCGGTGGGAGGTTGATAGGTCTCCACCGTATACTTGCCCGTTACCAAACCTTGGGCCAACGGACTATAGGCCAAAATTGTTACGCCCAAATCCTTGGCCGCACCGAGCACACCATTGGATTCAATTTTGCGGTGAAACAGGGAATATTGCACCTGGTTAACGGCTAGTGGAATACCCCGTTCAGCCAAATAACCATGGGCCTTATGCATCTGGCTAGCGGAATAATTACTCACCCCAATGGCCTGAATGCGACCTTGTTTTATCTCATCCGCCAACGCATTCATTAACGCCTTTTGCCCCATCAAAAAGTCGAAGGGCCAATGTATCTGATAGAGGGCCACCGTGGGCAGCTGCAATCGCTTTAAACTAGCGGTGAGAGCATCGGCCACAGCCTGGGCATTAAACCGCCAAGGCAACGGAAAATACTTGGTGGCCACCACCACCGGAGTCTCTGCTTGCTGAACAAACTGCCCCAACAGTTCCTCAGACTTACCTAGGCCATAGACCTCAGCCGTGTCAAAAAAGTTAACCCCTGCCGCCAGGGAGGCCTCAAATGCCTGCTGCACGTCATTGGCACCATAGTCTTGACCATACTGCCAAAACAGCGAATCTCCCCAGGACCAAGTGCCCACCCCCAAGGCAGGAATCTCGGGACCATCGGGCATGAGTTTTATGGTTTGAGCATTGCCTGGCTGGTCTGTCATAGTCTCCGAAGTCACTTCAATAACACCCACAAAAAGTAAGGATGCGTTAGTAACGCATCCTTGAGTAGTCTAGGCTCTAATTGTATTTACGTATTTACTATGCCATTAGTCCAACCACCGCACTAGCTAGCTAAATACTCACGCATATCGGACTGACGCTTGCGCAAGCGGGTCAGTGCTTCCCGCTCAATCTGACGCATCCGCTCACGGCTAATGCTGAGCAATTCACCAATTTTAGCCAAGGTCATGTGCTTACCATCATCTAGACCAAAGCGAAGGTGGAGAACCCGTTGCTGCTGCGGTGTCAGTTCCGCCATCAAGCGATCTAAATCCTTGCGTAGCAGTGACTGGGTGGCGTAGGCCTCAGGAGATTCACCGGGATCTTCCAACAGGTCGCCCAGGTTAGTATCTTGGTTATCACCAATGCGTAGATCCAACGACAGCGGTGTGCGAGATTTTTCTAGATAATCCCTCACCTGCTTGGAAGTTAAGTTTACCTCTTCTGCCAGTTCAGCAATGGTTGCGGCCCGACCAAGCTTCTGGGAAAGCTGACGCTGAGCCTTCTTAATTTTGTTTAGCTTCTCGGTGATGTGAATGGGTAGACGAATGGTACGACTCTTCTCCGCAATCGCCCGGGTAATTGCCTGGCGAATCCACCAGTAGGCGTAGGTGGAAAAGCGATACCCCTTCAGCGGGTCAAATTTTTCCACACCGCGCTGCATGCCAATGGTCCCCTCTTGAATCAGGTCCAGCAAGTCTACATTGCGCTTAATGTATTTTTTGGCCACGGATACCACAAGTCGAAGGTTGGCCTCAACCATGCGCCGTTTTGCCAGTTCTCCTGCATCGATAGCCTGGTTTAGGTCATCGACCGAAAGCTCTGCAGCTTCAGCCCATTCAAGAGTGCTAGGCTCACGCTCTAAACTCTCTTTCAACTGGGTACGACAAGCCTGTAAGGCGACAAATTTTTGAACTTGCTTTCCATAAACAACTTCCTGTTCATGGGTGAGAAGAGGTACTCGTCCAATTTCCTTAAGGTAGGTACGAACCAAATCGTTGGACGTCTGAGAAGCTTTCATAATGTGACAGAGCGCAAAACTACAGGGGAGGGCGAAAATCCGCCTCTCGAATTAGAAGGAAGACAAAATAGGTGGACGTAGAGCAAAGAAAATGTGTAACAGAGAAAGCAATCCCATAAATCCTTGATAAACCTGTCGACTTTAGCTAATAGGATGTTTCCCGATTGGCACAAGAAGAAAGATGAACAAGGGAAAATTGATACGTATCGATACAGATATTCCGTAGATGTGAAGCCCTAGCCGTAAACAGGGATGGAACTAGATGGATTGCTCAATGGAGTAGTGATGCTGCGTTTGTATGAACCCAGACTATCATAATTTTAAGTAATGTAAACTTTATTAGAAATACTTTTTCATTTTCCCACGTAATTATTGGCTATATGAAAAGCGTCCCCTGCCCAATTAGCACTTAGAATAATTGATTCGTATGGGCTTAGCTGCATCAAGAGTGACAAAATCTGAGCCAAGTGCTTAACACTTTTTTAAAGAATCTGCCGCCGTTAGGGTGGCTTAGATTAATTTTCTAGACGTTGGTGGTTGCCAATTTGAGCCAGACTGTGCTGAATTGCTGTCTTGGCTGATTTTCAGGCCTGTGGTGCACGCCCTAGTGGTCTGTCAAGCCTAAGATTTAGGATGAGGCTAGTGAAAAGTAAAGAGTCAAAAGTGAGGTCGAGTCACGCCTTACTCTTTACTCTTCATCAACACCCAACCCTAATTTTTAGCTTTGAAGCTGCACTAGTCTAGCAGCTCCCTAACGGTTGGCCGGTTCGTTCCGGAGTAGGTCAGCTCCACCCGGAGGGGTCTGCCGGGCGCTGGGGTAAGGGCCGGAGGGGGTAATATGACCGGTGCATTTTCACTGATCGGTTCCATGGCCGTAATGGTGCCGTCCGGGGACAGTTGCAGGTGGTACACCAGGGGAAAGGGGGCAGTGGTGGGTTGGTAAGGGGCGAGCTGGGTTGCGATCGCAACCAATATGGACCCGCTAGCCGCACCGCTAGCCGCCTCGCTGGCCGACTCAGCACTAGCCACCGCGCCGCTGGTCGTCGCGCCGCTAGCCGCGCCATCGAACGGCTCAGCCTGCCGTACCCTAGCTTCCAAATCACCGGCAGCGGTGCGATCTGCATTGCCCTCAAGTGGTGGAACCGCAGAGGGAGCCGGGGCCCCGACCGCCGGGGGCGGTTCATCAGCGGCAATGGCCCCCACGGCCCCATCGTCCAGGGCCTCAGCCTCAGCACCGGCGATCTCAGCGCTGGCCGCATCAGCTGCATCAACGGAAGACTCCTGTTCCAAGCGATTGTCCCCCAAAGGTTCCGGTGGCGCTTCGGCAAGGTCCAAGGACGGCGCCGCTCCGGCAATAGCTTCGTCCAGCCCCCCAGCTTCAGTCGGCTCCCCCCCAGGGGCTTCCGTTTCCGTTGCGTCTACCTCAGATTGGGGTAGGTTCTGCCGCCGTCGCAGCAGGTCTCGGCTGGCCTTAAAGTTAAACCGATCAGCGCCAGCGGGCCGGTCTGCTGGTGCCGCCGGAGCGGTGCTAGGCTCCGGGCGTTCATTGGACAGGCCGTCGGCGTCGGACAGGCCGTTGGCGTCAAAACCATTATCAGCCCCGGCTGCGGGGGGGGCTGGCGGGGCAAGCGCCACATCGTCTTCCAGGCCTGATGATTTTGGGGCCTGGGATGTGGTAACCGAGTCGTTGAAGGTGGCGGGCCGGTCCCGCAGATACAGGGTGGTTACCCCCACGGCCACTAGCAGGGACGCCACGGCGGACCCAGGCCGCCACCAGAGTGGGCGGCGGCGCTTGGCGGCGGCGGTTTTGGTGGCCCGGGGCAGGGTCATTTGTTGCTGGCCATAGGCACTGAGCACTTCTGCTAGGTCAAATAGTTGCAGGGTGCTGAGTTCTAGCTGCTGGTCTAAAATTTCTAGCTGGTGGATTTGGGGCCAGGCTTGGTGGGTTAGGTGGGTTTGCACATAGGCTTCCACCGCATCGCTGACGACGACTAAATGTTGCTGATCGCCCGCTGCTAGTAGCTGCCGTTCTGTCTGGCCTAGCCACAGGTTAAAGCGCAGCTGGCGCACCACCGGTCGGTCGCTCCACTGGGATAGGGTAGACTGATGCGCCGTTACCTCTAGGGTACAGTCACCGGACTGATGGTGCTGGGTATGGATGGGTAAAACGGGGGGCATTGGTGCGTTTGGGGTCAGATGCTCAGGGTCTGAATGGTCTAGGCGCTATGGTTATAGCTTACTAGGACATATCTATGGCGGCTAGGGCGGTTACCGTTAGGGAAACGGGTAACGTTTGCACTGTATCAAAACTAAAAACCGAAAAGTGGGTTATGCCGCAACGCTCTCAGTTCTAGGCAGGCAATAGCGACGGTGCAGTAACAAACATTCCAGAGAAATCTAGAAGGCGCTATGGGTGCCAAGCTATATATTCAAAATAAAATCTGATGTTCACTACATGAGACTAGCCATAGTCACAACAACTGCACAGTTGTCTTGGGCCTCTGCCGTAACATCATCCCAAATGTCATTGACATCATCAGCATAGCCGCTTGCCCTTTGGCTGGAGTCAAAACAGGCAATAAAGCCCACATCGTTATCTGTAATGGAAGCCCCTAAGCCTATCGCCATATCACGGGCTTGCCGCAATTGCTCCACAACAACTAATCCTCAATGCAACACCCTAAAAATTATCATGATATAAATAAACTGTTGAGCCTTTTTTATTTCATGCCAAGAAAGTCATGACTGTCATCCAAACGGAACACTAAGGGATTCGCTGGTAAATAAAGTACCAGCCCTAATCCTTTTCCCCCTTTCCCTTTATCCTTTCCCCAGTCTTAGCCAGG
>CALHGI010000285.1 GCA_938029995.1 uncultured cyanobacterium
GGCCTCCGTCCCCACCCACGTCCCGGCCTCTGTTTCAGTCGGGCTGTTGTCAACACCGGGGCAGCCAGAGACCCCGGCGGGGGATGGGGATTGTTGCCGGTTGAAGGATCGGGCGGTTGAAGAATTCCTAGACGGCTGCCAACAGCCCTAATGCTCCATTGAGTTGGGGCATTTGGACCAACTTGGGAATAGCGCTGCTGTTGGTGGCCAACAGGTCCTAGTGGTCTGTCAAGCCTAAGGTTTAGGATAAGGCTAGTGAAAAGTAAAGAGTCAAAAGTGAGGTCGAGTCACGCCTTACTCTTTACTCTTCATCAACACCCAACCCTAATTTTTAGCTTTGACGCTGCACTAGGCCCCCAACGTGATGTTTAAGCCCCTATTCTCTCTCTAAGGATTAACTGCCTGGGTAGTCCATGCACCCTTTGTGTACTCATAGATGCAACGATCTTGGGGCTGGCCGCGGAGGGCTAAATGATCCACCCGATCAGGGGTTAACAACAGTACATTGAAACTATCTGGGGGCTGCTCCGTCGAGTCAACAGGTGTGAAAGAGGTTGTTTCCCGATCTCTGGGCTGGCCTGGGGGAGGCCAATAAAACTGTTGACGCGCCTTAGCAGAGAGGGCCTGCCAAGCATTGGGGCGAATATTTTCGCCGTCGTTATCGCTATTAAACAGAGTTAGTTGGCCAGCGATACGAAATTGTTCACGGGTGATGGTGAAGTACCAACAGGCCTCAGCCCAGGGAGTCGCTTGAACTTGTTGGACTTTCTCACTGCGTCCATCGGTGACTATTTGCAGCGCTTCCCCCACAAACCCCCGAAAAACCACGGTACGATTAGAAGGTTTACCATGGACGTCTGTGGTTGCTAATTGTAGATATCGACAGTAGACTCGGGCACGGTTGCGATGTAGAGCACGGGCTAATACAGGTCGCCAAGGGGCTAGCGTCATGGTTGATTTTCTGAATCCTATCGATGTTAGGGTACCGATTATTCAAAGCCGTGTTGCAAAATGAACGGATGAGACGTATCAAAGGAGATTTCCTTTAGGGCCATGACCGCCATTGTGTTTCTCATACTAGGGATAGTTTTCCTGGTCGTTGGAGCCGATTTTTTAGTGAGAGGTGCCTCCAACTTGGCAGCCATGGCCCGGATCTCCCCTTTGGTGATCGGTCTGACGGTGGTTGCTTTTGGCACCAGTGCCCCCGAACTTGCCGTCAGCTTACATGCAACGTTCAATAGCCAGGCCGATCTGGCCATTGGCAATGTTGTTGGTAGCAATATTTGTAACGTGCTGTTGATTTTGGGGGCATCGGCCCTGGTGGCTCCCCTGGTGGTGGCTCAGCAGCTGGTACGACTAGATGTGCCCATTATGATTGGGGTCTCTGGCCTCGTCTTTTTCTTTGGTATCGATGGCTTCATCGGCAGTTCTGACGGCATTATCCTATTTTTAGGGGGGGTGGGCTACACCCTGTTTTTGTTATTTCAAAGCCGCCGTGAGCAAAACCCTGAGGTGCAGAGTGAGTACGCTCAGGAGTACGGCCCCAAGCAGTTTGCTTGGGACAAGGTCGGCATAGAAGTCCTGGCTTTTGTGGCGGGGATGGCCTTGTTGGTGATTGGGTCACAGCTTTTGGTTAAGGGGGCCATCACCATCGCCGAAGCCCTAGAAATTAACCCCCTGATTATTGGTTTAACCATTGTGGCCCTGGGGACATCCTTGCCTGAACTGGCCACATCGATTGTGGCCAGCTTTCGCGGTGAGCGCGACATTGCCGTGGGTAATGTGGTGGGCAGTAATATTTTTAATATTTTGGTCGTGCTGGGGGCCACCAGCGCCCTGTCCCCCGGTGGCATTGCCATTGATCCGTCGGTGATGGCCTTTGATATTCCCGTGATGATTGGGGTGGCTATAATTTGTTTCCCCATTTGTTTGAATGACAATTTAATTAGCCGTTGGGAAGGGCTGATGTTGCTGGTTTATTACCTGGCCTACACCCTGTACCTGGTGATGAAAACCACCCAGCACGACAGTACGGTGATGTTTGGCTCTGCCCTAAAGTTTGTCATTGTGCCCCTGACAATTTTGGGGCTGATGGCCATTACGTTGCGATCGCGGTTTGGTTCGCCCAAAACCAAACCTTAGGCGGGCCCACCACCGATCCCCAATTCATCTAGCCAAATAATCAGCCAACGCAGGATTTAAACACCGAGCCAACTCCAGCGGGTCCACCCCCAGCACCGTGCGCCGCTGGTGCGCATATAGCCCCGCTTGGGCGTGCCACCAAACAGCGCCTAAAACCGCATCGGTCAGGGCCGCTGTCCTAGTCTTTTGGCCTTGGGTCTTTGGCTGCGCCTGCGCCATCAGCCCGCCCATTAGCCCGGTTAGGACATCGCCGCTGCCTCCCCTGGCTAGGGCTGGCGTACTATCGGGGTTGAGCCACAGCTGCTCCCCGGCGGCGACGGCCACCTTGGCACCCTTAAGCACCACAATAGCGCCGCTGGCCTGGGCCGCCCCCAAGGCCCCGTCGTGGCCAACGGTTAAGGCTGGAAATAATCGCCGAAATTCCCCTGGGTGGGGGGT
>CALHGI010000286.1 GCA_938029995.1 uncultured cyanobacterium
ATAGCCGTTTGGACAATATTGGCACAATAATCGGAGTAGGGTCCGAGTCGGATATACAAGATAATGTGAATGCCATAGCCGATGACACTGAGCAACAACAACAGCCTTTTCTTTTGTGGTGGCTGCCTATTATTTCGAAGAGATACGTTACTCATGATTCAGCTGTTCTCCTTACCCCCGATGGACAGCAGCTCTGTTCTATCAAGATTACGGGTTGCGATGGAAACCAACACTGTTATGCTGTTTTTTCAAAAAATAGGAAATGTTGTTGAGGCAAACGGTCATCTGTCTTGACCCAGGCTAGACCCACCGCTGCCATTTCTTTTTTCACCTGTTTCTCACTCATCTTATGCAGCCGCTTGATCATCACCAACGGGTTCTCTGCTCGATACTCAGCCAGAACCACACGTCCCCCCGGCTTTAGGGCCTCCACCACGTCGGTCATCACCTCCTGAGGTGAGTCAAACTCATGGTAGGCATCCACCATCAGCGCCAGGTCCACCTGCTCTGATGGTAAATGGGGATTATCTGCATCGGCTTGGATGGTTTGCACATTAGTGAGACCCTGGCGATCGCGTTCTGCTTCTAGCAACTGGATCATCTCTGGCTGCAAGTCGACGGCGAAGACTTGGCCGTCAGTCACCTGACGCGCCATGCGAAAACTCATATAGCCAGTGCCTGCACCGATATCGGCCACCGTATCCGTGGGACTAAGCTCTAGGGCTTGGACGGCCAGGTCGGGCTGTTCATCCGTGGCTCGGTTGGAGCGCTCTAGCCAGGAAGCGCCTTGATGCCCCATGACCTGGGAAATTTCCCGTCCCATGTAGACTTTGCCAATGCCGTCGCTACTGGGTTGTTTGTAACTATATAGGCCGGTGGCAATATCGGTCTGGGTACACCCTAGACAAATAATGGCAACACAGACAGGAATCAGACGGCGGAAGAATCTCAGCACCATGGAATAGCTTTGTGCACATAGGTCAAGCCATATGCTATCGCTGAACGCTATCCCATGGGCGACAAAATAGCCTAAAAAAATGTAGGGGCATCGCATGCAATGCCCCTACCTATGGGCGCCATGCCCTACCTATGAATATTTCGGGTATCTATCTTTTTTTAGCGGCTGCCTTTTTCTCTTCTAGGTTGAAGAGAACTTGCAATGTCTCCATGGCTTGCTTACGGGACATGGCATCTTCCTGGGCCCGCAACTGGGTCATGGGGTCGTGCAGAATTTTATTGACGATGCCACGGGACAGGGCTTCGACCACATTCCGATGCTTATCGGAAAAGTCTGCACCCAGGCGAGATAGGGCTTTTTCTAGCTCTTGCTCACGAATGGCTTCCACCTTAGTACGCAGGCTGCTGATGGTGGATACCGTATCGAGGGAGTTCCACCACTTCAGAAACTGGTTTAGCTCTTCCTCTAGGATGCCTTCGGCTTCTTGGGCCATCTGACGACGGCTTTCTTGGTTTTTGGCCACCACTTCCTTAAGGTCGTCCACGGTGTAGGCATTGACGCCATCTAGCTGCTCAACATTTTTGTGGACATTCCGGGGTACGGAAATATCAAACAGGCTCATGGGACGACCGGCCAAGCAGGGCTTGACGTTGTCATGGTCGAGCACAGGCTGATCGGAGGAGGTGCAAGTGAAGACAATGTCGGCCTTGGTCACGGCAGCGGACATGTTGTCCATGGTGCCGGTTTTAATGTCCACATGGCTGTACTCAGCGGCCAGGTCCTTGGCCCGTTGAATGCTGCGGTTGAGGAGGGTAATGTTGACGGCCCGCTTAGAAACTAGGTGCTTAACGAGCAGACGACCCATTTTGCCTGCACCGATGATGGTGATATGGCAGTTGGTGAAGTCGGGCACCTTCATTTGGGCTAGTTCGGCGGCGGCGGAGCTCACTGAAACGGCTCCAGTACCAATGCTGGTTTCGGTACGGACGCGCTTACCGGTTTTAATGGCGTCTTTGAACAGACGACTGAGCACCCGGCCAACGCCCTTATGCTTTTGACTCTCGGCGAGGGCATGCTTGACCTGGGCCAAAATCTGGCCTTCGCCCAGCACTAGACTATCGAGGCCGGAGGATACGCGGAGCAGATGCATGATGGCGTCTTGCTGCACCAGGATAAACAGGTGGGGACGAAGCTCATCCACCGGTACATCGCCGTATTCAGACAAGAACTGGATGACTTCGCGAATGCCGTTTTCGGTGTTGACTAGGACCAGGTGTAGCTCTAGACGGTTACAGGTACTCAGGACCGAAACCTCTTTGACGTGGGGGTAGCTGGTGAGTCTTGCGATCGCATCCTCAACCTTAGGCGTGGGAATGCTGAGCTTTTCCCGAACCTCGACTGGTGCAGTCTTATGGCTAAGGCCAATAACGGCAATATTCATTCTTCCTCCCAAAAATATCCTTTATTAAATGCCTGATACCCCGGCCAGGGTAATCACGATATTCCCAGGCGGGGCAATCGCAGTAAAACTATCTATTTTGAATGGCCATAAAGATAGCGCCGTAGCAATACAGCACTAAGACTTTATTGTTCTATGACGGTATGAAAAAACGACCCCCCAACTCAAGGTTTCTCAACAAAAGTCCATCAAATGGTGTTTACCGTTACCAAACGACACATAGACGTCAGAACGCCCCAGCCATTTGTCAATAGCTGGGGCGTTCCTAGGGAAAATAAATTCCGTTTGATCCCCCCGTTAAACCCCGGTTAAACGTTCGCAGGGAGGGAGCTAAGCAGACTACTTGAGGGCAACGTAGCTAGGATTGTCTTTCATGTGGATGGTGTCCACAAAGCGAGCAGTCTTGGACTGGTTGGAAATGACCAGGGACTGAGTCCGAGAGCCACCCTTGAAGAAGCGTACGCCGTTCATCAAGAGACCAGGAGTGATACCACAGCCAGCAAACAGAACTGTTTCACCACAGGCGAGTTCTTCAGCGGTGTAGACCTTATCAGGGTTAGCAATACCCATGGAAGCCAGACGCTCTAGGTTAGCTTCTTTGCTCTCACCGATAAGACCGGTTTTTACGATGGCAGGATCGTAGATGAGCTGACCTTGGAAGTGACCACCCAAGCAACGCATGGCGGCGGCGGAAATAACCCCTTCAGGTGCAGCACCAATACCCATTAGGGCGTGGGTGTTAGTCCCTGCAAAGCCACAGGAAATAGCGGCGGATACGTCACCGTCGCTGATCAGGCGAACGCGGGCACCGGCATCACGGATTTCCTTAATGAGGTCGTTGTGGCGCTCACGCTTCATGACCACAACCACCAGCTCATCGATGCCACGATCAAGACATTCAGCCAAGATTTTTAGGTTCTCGGTGGCAGACTTGTTAATGTCTACTTTGCCCTTAGCAGCCGGGGGAGCAGCTAACTTCTTCATGTAGAAGTCAGGGGCGGCAAATAGACCACCCTTCTCGGAGATGGCCAATACAGCCATGGAACCGGGCTGACCATAGGCGCAAAGGTTAGTACCTTCACAGGGGTCAACGGCGATGTCAATTTCGATCAGCTCTGTGGGGTTGCAAACTTTCTCAGCGTCAGGCTGAGTGCAAATGCCCACTTCCTCACCGATGAAAAGCATGGGAGCATCGTCGCGCTCACCTTCACCAATCACGATTTTGCCGCGCATGTGGATCTGGTTCATGCGCTCACGCATGGCTTCTACAGCCACCTCGTCAGCAATGTCCTTTTCCCCTTTACCCATCCAACGAGCAGATGCGATCGCAGCCTGCTCAACAACTTCAATAATTTCTAACCCGAGGGTACTTTCCACTGCGTATTTCCTCCAAACTGCCTGCTATTACCAAGACGGCGCTGCTCATCATCAGTATGGCTTCCGGAGGCACTGCGAACTAGCCAGCTCTCCAGAATCATTCCTAGAATCAGTAGCGGCGTTAAGACTATTTGAGCGCCTTTGATAGTTTCAGAATATCAGACCAAGGGGCCACCTTTCCTGATGCTTACAACACCCGGAACGGTTGATTCAACGCCCCTCAACCCGTTTAAAACCCCCCTTAACCCAGCTAGGCGGAAGATCAAAAACAGCCCTAAAGCCTTATGACATCAGAGCTTGGGACTAAGCATTTTTACTCATCAAAGTACTCCGATCTCGGCACAGTACTCTACTTTCGCCTCAATAATTAACCAATATTCAGCCCATATTTCACCAAAAAAATATCAACACAACGGGTTGAACCCAGGGAAATACCAGAAAAACTGCTGACGATGCTAGTCTATTGAAACTAGCGGAAGCCGCAGGCAGTATTTATGGAATGGCACGTTACCGATGCACAGAGTTTACGCATCATTGATCAAGAAATTGGTCAACATACGTTTGCACCCGCAGAATATGAAATCGTGCGTCGGGTCATCTACGCCACCGCAGACTACGACTATAAAGACCTGATCCAGTTTTCCGATCAGGCCCTGCCGTCTGGTGCAGCGGCCCTGGCGGCCCGCACGACCATTGTCGTGGATGGTCCCATGGCCCAAGCCGGAATTACCCCCCGGCTACAGGAAACCTTTGCCAACCCGGTATACGGTGCCATGGATGCCATTACCCGGCCCCAAAAGGATCAGTCCAAGGCCGCCTGGGGCATCGAAACCCTAGCCAAACGATATCCCGAAGCTATTTTTGTCATTGGCCATTCCCAACCCGCCCTAGATAGTTTGGTGCAGCTGATTGAAACCGATGTGATTCGCCCCTCGTTGGTGATTGCCACACCCGCCGGTTTTTTAGAAGCCGAAGTGACCAAGTCGCGGTTAAAAGATAGCCTCATGCCCAGCATTTGTATCGGCGGCCGCAAAGGCAGCACCGTCGTTGCCGTGGCCATTGTCAACGGACTGATTGACCTGGCCTGGAAAGCCTATGGCAGCAAAACTGGCTAACCCCAAGGGTAGACGTGGTCGCCATTGCCTATAGGGTCGCCATGACCAAGGTAGCGGCCAAACCGTCGGCCCCTTAGTGGGCCAAGCCAGGGTGAGATTAGCCCACCAAAACTTCCATCCGTTCTGCGATCACGGCATAAAACGGATCGCTGCTGGCCATGCCCATCATCTGGAGCAAGGGATTGACGGGGGGCCCCTGATTGGCCACTACCTCCGGTCGACTAAAGCCTTTAACCGAGGCAAAATAGCGCTTGACTAGGGCGATGTGGCTAGCGTCACTGCTGTCGCGCCAGGCTGCGATCGCTTTTTGGTAAAACATGCGATTGGAAAAGCTGACAATGAAAATACCACCGGGTTTGAGGACGCGATAGATTTCGGCAAAGACAGCCTCGGGCTGTTGCAGATATTGCACCGAAACAGTGTTGAGCACAGCATCAAAGGTACGGTCCTCGAAGGGCAGGGTTTGGTTCTCGTTTAGGTTCTGGACAAAGTAGTGGTCCAACCGGGGGTTTTTGGCCAGTTCCTCGGCGTTCATGCCGTGGCCTTCCACCCGGGCAAACTCCATATCGCTAGGCAGGTGAGAGACCCAACTACTCATCATGTCGAAAATACAGCTGTTGGGGGTGAGCCGTTGCCGATATAACTCCGTCAGCTGTTCAATAAACCGTTCATCGACGTGGGTAACTAAGCGGGGGGCTTCATAGAACAAAGCATCATTGGATGCGTCTAATTTTTGACGCTGACTCGCGGCGAGCATAGGTTTGTTTAGCGTTGCGGATCCTCAGTCATGATTTTATCTGCAAAATGCGGTCATATGGCATTTCGCACAGATCGGTTAAGGCTCTAAATTAGCAACGGCAATGGGTTGCTTGGTAAAGCGCTGTTATAGTTGGGCTTCGACTCCGCTCAGCCCACGGGCTACTCGCAGAACACTCGCAGACCTGGTGAGCTGGTCAGCGACTCCGCTCAGCCCACGGGCTACTCGCAGAACACTTGCAGACCTGGTGGGCTGGCCAGCGGCTCACCACAGGCTACTCGCAGAACACTTGCAGACCTGGGGACTAGGTTAGGGACTCCGCAGAGGGGGGCTGTAGGGCTAGGCCATAGTTTTAGGGGATAGCTTTAGGGGT
>CALHGI010000287.1 GCA_938029995.1 uncultured cyanobacterium
TCATAATCTCCACCCAAAGGTAAGTAGCTGTTCCAATACAGCACCCCTTCAGCATCAGAAATCGGCTCCCCCCCTGGAAATGACACATCAAATGTGACCGGGCCACTAGCCTGGGTAATTTTCACCGTAATAATTTGACCCTGTTGAGCGTTGACTACATATTTCTGCACTCGACCGGGGCCCACCGAGTTAGCTAACAACGTCCCCGTTTGCCCTTCAGGAAACAGTACACGCTGCGAAGAAACTTGTTCCTGTAACTCCGGTGGCTCCTCCGTCGTTTCTCCACCCCCAGGTTCCAATCCACCATCATCCAGCTCTGTCCCGGTATCACTATCACCATCACCCCCTTCCGGTGGTAAAGGGTCCACCTCATCCTCAGGGATTTCAGAGGCTGCCGCCGCTAGCGATAAGTCCAACCCATAGGTCCCTTGCTCCGTGCCACGGGTGGTCTGCACCTGTACCCTATAGCGATCATCCTCAGGCAGTTCCCCCTGCCAATCCAATACCTTCTGACCACGCCGTAATGGCCTGCCATCAGAATCTAGCACTGACAAAATTACCCCATCTCCTTCCAGGGAAGTGCTTAGGGTTTGTCCTGTTTTTCCCTCAAACTCATAGTTAACAGTGTCGCCTTTCCTAATCTCTCCCTCTACGGTTTTTTGTTCACCCACCGCCAGCTCTAAATCAGAGGTATAGTTTGTCGGCCCATCCGGTTCCAAGGGCTTGGGCTGAGGCGTCTCAGGCTGTGGGTCCTTCGGGGTATTGTCCGCATCCAACTCCTCCGGTGGTGGCAGCCGTTGAATGATATTTTCCTGGGGGGGAGGTTCTGGTTTCAAGATGTAATTCACCGTAGCCCAGCCCCCCACTCCGGCCAAGGTCGTTGCCCCCACAAACATGGCCGTCAAAACCAATGGATTATCCAATCCACCCTGTGGTTTTGGCGATGTCATCACCTGGGTTCTAGCTCCAGACGTGCGAACCCCTGTCCGGTTCGTTCCCCCTGTCCCTGTACCCATGGGGCTATTGCTAGAGGTTGTCCCGGAGCCTGTTCCAGAGCGATCCATGGGGCTGCTGACTGCCACTGTGCGCATTTCAGACACTGACGAAGGCGGCTGCGGTGCCCTCGTCACTGGAATTTGCCCAGGGCTAGGGGTGGGACGCCCCCCCTGCAAGGACTGGATCATTTCACTCACGGATTGATAACGATCGGTGGGGCGATAGCTTAGGGCCTTATCCAGCACTGCCGCCAACTGGTCACTGACCGATACGAACGGTCGCCATTGCCAGCTCAAGCTCGTATCATCAAACAGTTCATGGGGTTCTTTGCCCGTCAGTAATACCAAGCATGTCACCGCTAGGGCATAGAGGTCACTGCAAGGGTAGGCCCGTCCTGACTGTAACTGCTCGCTAGGTGCATACCCTGCCTTGCCCACCGTGGTTGCTTGCACCGCCGTGTTGCCCGTCTGAATACGAGTTACCACCTCTTTCACCACACCAAAGTCAATCAGTACCGGTCTTTGGTCGCTACGGCGCAGAATAATATTGTCGGGGCTAATGTCTCGATGGATAATCCCTTTGCTATGGATATGGGCTAAAACCGGCAATAGTTGCCCCAAAAAAGCCCGAATTTCAGTTTCTGAAAATGCCTGGCCAGGCCGCTGTTGAAGAATTTCTCGGTAGGTTAGGCCCTCAATATGGTCTTGCGCCAAAAATAAACGCTGATCTTGCTCGAAGGTGGCCCGAAACTGGGGAATTTGAGGATGGCTAATCTGATACAGGATTTCAGCTTCCCGCTGAAATAACTGAGCTGCTTTACTAGAGAAGCGATCACCCCCCGTCGTGGGCATAAATTCTTTGATCACACACTCTTCATCAAACCGGCCTTGGTCTTTGGTGAGGTAGGTGCGCCCAAACCCGCCCTGGCCCAGCAACCGGACAATGCGGTATCGATTTTGCAAAAGAGCACCGATGGCTAGGGCAGGCTGCATAGTAAACGTCCAAACAATGTTGACATCAACAGGTTCAACGCCTGGGGGGTAAGTCTCCAGACAAGCTCTACCACTCTAACCCAATGCTCCGTGAATGCTCCATCGTTTAGTCCCCATAACGTTTCGGGAATGATGGAGACACGAAACCCACCTTACTTTTAGCAATATTGCAATGCACTACGGTGTTACTCCAACTGGCACGAATACTCAGCCAACTATGTCCATAGGGTCCATAGGGCCGCGTCCTACATGTCCGCTGGATGGAACGCCGCCCATGGTTCGTGATCAGAGGCGCATCAGCGCCTTAGAACAGCTCAGTTTAATCAACTCAGAGCCAATCCCTATCTTTGAAGAAGCGGCCCAAAGTGTCGCTCGCATGCTGGCTGCTCCCATTTGCCTGGTCAGTGTGTTTGACAAACACAATCAGATTTTCAAGGCCACCATGGGGCTATCTAGTTTGGGTCTCATGAATCAGTTGGCCGCCACCCGTGAACTATCCAAGGTCGAATCCTTTGGTATTCATGTCGTCGATAGCGGACAGTCGCTCATGCTATCAGATGTGGCCCAGCATCCGGCCTTTAGCCAGAGCCTATTGGTGCAGAAGTATGGCGTACAGGCCTATTTAGGTGTGCCCTTAATGACTTCCGAGAGATGCTGCATAGGCACCCTAGAGGTGATGGATATTATGCCGCGTCAGTATACCCAGCAGGACCTTGTCCTCCTGGAACTCAATGCTCGATGGGCTATGAGTGAATATGAAAAGCAATGTTGGTTAAAGAATGGAAAAATCCAACAGAAAACAGCTGACAATAATTCGATGGCCACTGCGGAGCAAAAGAGCCAGAGTAGAATCGATACCCTACGCATGGGGTTAATTTCTCAGCTTACCCAAGATTTACGTAATCCCCTGACCGCCATAACCGGCATGGCGAGCATGCTAAGTCGTGAAATTTATGGCCCCCTGACTGAGAAGCAGCAAGAATATGCCAACGTTGTTTTGAATAGCAGTCAGAACCTACTGTCTTTGACCAATGAGATCATGGAGTTAGGCTCAATTGAGCATCAACCCTATGAGCTCTTACTGAAGCCGGTAGATATCGAAATGCTAGCCCAGCAGAGCTTACACCCGCTAGAGTCAAAACCTAATCAGAAAGACCTGAGTTTTAATCTAACGGTGGAACCCGGTTCTCGGATATGGGTACTGGATAAGGGGGTGATCAAACAAATGCTTTACTATCTTCTCCTTAGCATTTCCAAAGCATCCACAGGTGGCAGCACTGTGCGCCTCCATATCTCTCGCAAAGATGAGCTTCTAAACCTAGCTGTGTGGGTCTCTAACCCATGGCTTGGGGATGATTTACCTCAATCAGTTATTGCCTGGGGGCGTCAAAATGAATTACTCCCGCCAGCTTCTTCAGAGGCATCCTACGGCTTTGAAGCTATGGAAGAAGACTGGGGGGTATCCATTCATCGTGATCAGCCATTAAACGAACCTGGAGAAGCTGATGCATGGCAGGAACTAGGCTTACTCCTGAGTCAACAACTGATCGCTATCCACAATGGTGAAGTTACTATTCAAGGCTCCCAAACCAACGGCTATCGTTGTATTGTGAGTCTGCCACCTTTTGAAGCTGACTAAATAGGTTGTCTATTTCTGTTTGGCAACAACTAAAATTAATCATAAAGAAACGGGAATTGAAACTATTTTAGTGGTTTCAATTCCCGTTTCTTTATGGGGTTTTACCGAGAAATATAATTTCTTTAAAATCCAAAAAATGAATTGCTGAGATGTGTAATTAACAAAACTAGAGAAATTACATACCGCAACAGGATTTCTTTTTACATTTTGCTATCAAAAGCACAAATCTATAGGTAAATCTCTCGGATGTCTGGAGTAACAAAATAGGCAATGAGACTTAGGTGGAAAAGCCTCTGGCTAGGGAATCCAAAGTATGGGACGGAAATCAAAGCTAATCTGAGACAGGAAGGCTGCTGGTTTCTTATCAAGAAATACTGGCCTAATGACTCTTTCTATGGTTCGTTTTGAAGTTGCGAGAATTACTTTGATAGGTTTCTTCCATAGCAGCTCTACTCAAAAGTAGGTCTGTTATGGAAGAAACACATGGTTCTCGAAATCAAGTGCTTGAAAATCTTTGGTTTTAATAGTTTTTGTCGACTCTATCCTTTGATGCCTTGATTCTCTTCCGTTCGTCGACTGTCGTAGTTCTTTCTAATCTCTCTAAGTCTTGTTGTCCTCGCTAGTTCGCTAGTTTCAACAAAGTGATTCTCTAGCCTGATTGATTTATTCGTTGGTTTTCAGAAATAATGAAAAAAAGTAAAATTTCGAAAAGACTAAGCTGGCAGTTCTGTAAGCCGGTGATCGCATCCGCCCTTGCTATTGGCGGTGTGTTTAACCTAGTGGGTCTTGTCTTGGCCGAGGGCACAGCTGCAGGTACGTCGATTGATAACACGGCTACAGCTACCTACAACGATCCGACTGATCCCAACAACCCTCTCACATCCACATCTAACACTGTAACCGTGGAAGTTGCTGAGATTGCTGGTATTACAGTAGTTGCATCCGGTGTCGCAGAAGATCCTGCCGGTAGCGATGGAGACAGCATTCCTGAAGCTGGCGAAACAATTTACTTTGACTACACCGTTACTAACGTTGGTAACGATACGACTCAGTTCCG
>CALHGI010000288.1 GCA_938029995.1 uncultured cyanobacterium
CGTAGATCCGTTGAGTTCTTCAACGTTCAGCAGGTTTAATACTTGCTGAGCTTCTAGGGCTTTATCCTGTTGCAAGAACAGATCCGCCAATGTTTGATAGTTCTCGGCGATGGCACTCAAGTAGGATTGTTGCACCTCAGACGATAGGGATAGGGTATGTTGACGAACGCGTTCAAACCGTCCGATGGCGTCTTGGTAGAAAGAAATCGCCATTTCTGGCTGTGATTGAGCCGTATAAATCTCCCCCAGACGAGCCAGGGTTAGACCTTCTTCATAGGTGCGGCCCGACTCTCTAAACCGGATGAGGGACTCTTGGTAATGTGCGATCGCAGCGTTATAGTCACCTCTGGACACCGCCAGCCGCCCGAGGTTATAAAAAGCCAAAGAACTGTAATGATTACTTGACCTAGGGTTACCCGCCACATCACGATAAAACCCCTCTAGGTCAGTAGGACCATTCGAGGTTTGAACGACGGCGTTATGGTCCCCTTGCTCCAGAAATACTCCCGCCATATCCCACTGGAGCCAGCCTTCCCCCTGGGTGCGCAGGCGAGATTGTTGCCCCAGGCTCCGTTGCGCGCTAGCGGCCCCTTCTGCATTGGCTGTCGCCATCAATGCTTGGGCTTCCTGTAATGTGTCCAGCGCCCTATCATAGGCTCCCATCTGGCGGTAGACTTTGCCCATGCCATGGAGCACCGCCGCCTGTTGATTGGTAAAGCCAGTGGTCCGATGGTGCTCTAAACTTTGGTGTAAATAGTCTAAGGCAGCATCATTATGATTCAGGCGACGGTAGATTTGTCCCACCTGATGTAGCGCCACTCCTTGCCCAATGTATTCATGCATCCCTTGCACCAGATCCGTCAGGGAAAGATCTTCCCCCAGGGGAGGCAAGACTAAGCGCATCAAATCGGCGGAGGTGAAAGGCTGAGAACCTTCTAACGCCTGGGCCGGATAGGTGGTCAGGGACTGTTCGTAGTAGCCCAAGGCCTGATCAAACTTATCCTGACGTAATAGGGCATAGCCGATATTACTGGTGGCTAAGCCTTTCCCCGCCTCTAGGTCTAGGTCTTCAAAAATCGCCAGGGCTTGTTTGCCATACACACCGGCAATGTCAAAATCGCCATAGTCGGACCGGAACGTGTTGTAAAAAAAGCTCAGCACAAATAAAGTAGTCGCTTCCCCGCTGCGATCGCCCATTTTCTGTCGCAGGATAAGGGAGTCTTCTAATTTAGCCAATCCCTGGTTTTTACGACCTCTGAGCCAGGCTAAGGCGACTCCTTCTTGCAAGAGTAAATCAGCTTCTGTTCTTTGATCAATTTTGACCGAAAAGGGTAAATCCCCCGATTCTCCTAACAATTCAGAAGCAACGCCCAAGCGTTCTAACCGCACAAGATTGAATAACAGATCATCCACCTTGGCCACATCCACCGCTAGCGTATCCCCAGGGAACTGACGTAGCACCTCTGTGAGCGTCAGTTCTCCGGAGTTGGACGCTGCTAGCAAAATGGCCCCCCGCAGCGCCAAGCGTCCATTCTGGGTTTGGGATTCTGGTTGAAAGACCTCGCCCAATCGCTCTAATATCAAGTCGCCCTCGGGAGATGTGAGCAGCTGATCGATTTTTTGGAGGTTCAGGTTAGCATTGGGGTCCAGACGATAAGCTTTTTGTAGGGTAGCCCGGAACCATGTGTCTTGAGGGTCTAGAAACCTCAGGAGAAAGGCCAAATCTGACGATGGGGCTGTGTTGTTGCCATACTTTTCTAGATCCTCAACGGAGATCTGATGTTCAAACAGTCCATAGCGAAATGAAACGGTGGTTGCCGCCGCCGCCGATGTTGCACCACAGAGCACAGTTATGAGACTCCCCAATACGACCCCCATAACGGAGCGTAGGGATGGTCGTAGGGCAATGGGGCAATGGAGGGAATTCATGGCTACTGGGGCAATATTGAGTAACCATGAATACAGCCCAACCAGACTTTATTACGGATAAAGCGACCTGATAGATGCGATAGGATGATAAGAACGATGGGGTATGGAGGGGGCGCAGCATTAACTACACATTGCTTGACCTAATCTCCACCTCCCTAACTGGCAATTTCATCCACATACTCAGCTCCTGGGCCAACCATTCGGCTTCTCCCCGCGATAACCAAAAGGACCGATGTCCAATTAGAAAACTACCGGTTGCCTCCCTAGCGTTGTAATGGCCATTGGCAACTTCGATATGACATTTTTGTCCTGTTGTTCCATGGGTATAAACTAATCGAACCTGTCTCATTTGGCTGCGATCTGTTGTCTTGATGCATTGCTGTTTTCCTGAGGGGTGGTGTCGCCAAAGAGCAATGGTCTGCTGATCAACCTGCAATAGAATTTTTCCTTGATTACGCTGATTTATGTGAGCTCCAATTTTCCAGGTAATAATAGGCATAGTTCCCCAAACTAGAGAAAGACGCTGCAATCATGGTTGACCTAACGGCTAAGGCCTGGGAGAACAAATATCAATCGGGCCAAGTTCGCTGGGACTTAGGCTGTCCAGCGCCACCGTTCATCAACCTGTTGGCTAAAGCTCCAAAGCCTGGACGGATGGCTGTCCTCGGCTGTGGTAGTGGACAAGATGCGATGTTGTTTGCAACGGCAGGGTTTGATGTGGTTGGGTTTGACTTTGCCCCTAGCGCCATTAGGGTTGCCTGTGAGGGGGCAAAAAATCGAGGGGTGAAGGCTCAGTTCCTGCAACGCAATATTTTTGCATTAGAGACAGACTTTGGTGGCAGTTTCGATTATGTTTTGGAGCACAGTTGTTTTTGCGCCATAGATCCAGCTTTGAGGCCACAATATATACAGGTTGTGAAAACCCTATTAAAGCCAGGGGGCCAACTCATTGCCCTGTTTTATACCCACAGTCGCCCCTCCGAAAGACCTCCCTTTGGCATTAAACCGAGGGCGATTTTAGATAGCTTTGCACCTGATTTTGATGTGATCCTGTTCAATGCGGCGAAGGATTCTATCTCTCGCCAGAACGGTAAAGAACACTTAGCTATTTTTCAGAGAGCATAATTAGGCTAACAGCCACAGGCCCCCGATGCGTCTTCCTCGGTGGCTTTTTTGAACATATGCCTCAAATCATCCAATGGCCCACCTGACAGGGTGGGATAGCCGTAAAGGGCAAATCGCTCCATGATGTCGTGGGCATCATGGTCGCGTTTGATATTCGTCAATAGTTGGCTCCCCCACCTGGTGCGTTTGCCAGGTGTAAAGCAACATAGGGTGACAACTCCCATCGCTTGGTATAGAAGGATGAAACCCTGGGACAGGGGTATACCCAATAGACTGATCAAAACCCTGCCCAGCACCGTGACAAATAGGAACAGATAAAAACTTTCTCCCATAAACGCTGACCCATCGGTCATCACCAGTTTCTCTTGTGCCAAACGTTCTTTGAGGGAATGGGTGTTGTATTTATAGGTTTGTCGCAGACTCTGAAAGTCAGGTGTTTTCTGAACATGTTGCATGACTTGTTGTTCCAACGTAGGTGCTTGGGGCGGAAGCGGCTTGGCAAGCCTCAAGGTGCGATGGGTGACGTTGCAATGTAAATACCCTTGGTGAACCAATTGGGCAATCGCTAACTCCACCGCACGGGAGTCTTTCCCGACTAAGTAGGCGGTTTCGTATATATCTAGTTGCGGTTCGTGTGGCCGTTGGATGGGTTGAATAATCACATAACGGATGAGAAATCCCACCATGGCAGGTCCACCGATCGTTAACCAAAACTGATTCACTGCGCCGGGGGGTGTCCCATGCCCTGGTGTCATAGAGCCATGGGCTGTTCCTATCCAGCCCATGGTGATCAGGGCCACTATGACCATGGCTATGGGTGAGAGGAGGCGCCATTGAGGCCATTGCTTCGGTAGTAGCCAATGGTCGCTTAAGCTTACGCGCTGCATCTTCAGTTCTTTGCCAAATCGGATATGGGGGGGAGACCAAATATCGGTGGGTGGGGCACCAAAAAAACGTCGATAGCTGACCATGGTTTGTCGATAGAGGTCGTGGAATTCTGCCCGTTCTGCCCGTCCACCTCGGGCTGGATGGTGGTGTAGCTTTTGGCCTAAAATTTTGGGGCAAAACTCCTCCCAGTAGGACTGGGTTAGTAACACATGGGCGTGCCATACCTGGTCTACCTGATCTGATGGGACAATCTGATGGTTGGCTTCAACCGTTAAAAATGCAAACTTTTTATATTCTGCGATCGCACGTTGGGCATAATTCCAGGTCCAACCATGATTTTTCATCAGGTGGCGTGTAAATCCAAACTCGTGGGTTGGATCATCTAACTCAAATGCTTGCAGTCGCTGGTAAAGCCTAGCTTGAGTAGTATTCAACATAGGCACTCAATCTTCTAAGGGGTATAATCATCATTGATGAAATTTTGGGATGGGTAAATATTGGTTAGGTGTAACCAGGTGTAATGAAGTGGAACCCAAGCACCCATGAGTCTCCCCTCTTTCGCTCTCTCCCCA
>CALHGI010000289.1 GCA_938029995.1 uncultured cyanobacterium
ATATAGGGGCTCCTCCGCCTTGTTCAATTCGTAGTGAGTACATCCTTCCGGCTGATGAGCCCTACCCCGACTACTACAAACAGGCAAAGTCTCTTACCCAGACGAGAACAAGCATGCCTGATCTAAAGGCTGTCAATGCTCAGGCATTGCAACAAACCTTAAAACGGTTAGAGCAATCATTCAAACGGCGTAAAACCCATGGTGCTGGCTTTCTCCGGTTTAAGAAGTATGGCCGGATGCGTAGCTTTGTCTCCCCTCAGCTGGGTAAGCATCCTTTGGGTAACGGCTGGGTAAAGCTGCCCAAATTGGGCCCGGTAAAAATCAGGCAGTCTAGACCCTGGCCAGATGGGTTTATTCCGAAACAGGCCAGGGTGTTAAGGCGGACATCCGGGTATTACGTCCTGGTGTCCCCACAGGCTGATGTTGCCTTGCCCGAGCCTGTCAGTGTGTGGCACGTCGTTGGTGTGGATGTGGGCTTAGAATATTTTCTGTCGACATCGGATGGAACCCAGCTAGAACGGCCTAAGTTTTTCGGAGATCTGCAACGCAAGCTGAAATTGCTGCAGATGAGCGTCAAATCCTTAGGAACTTTGTTGGGGTTAGAAGGCAATATTGCTTACGTTTAGCCGTTGCTGATTTAGGGGATGAACCGATCTGGAAATGACGCGATACATCCGAATTTCGCAGATCAAATCATGCCGAGGATCAGCAGCGCCTACGTTTATGGCGATCAGAGCTTATGCTTATGGCTATTCTGACCCAGCGCGTAAGGGGCGACTAGGCGCAGGGGGCAGGGCAGCTGAGGGATCAAAATGCATTGCTTTTTTCCTCTTCCCCTGCCCCCTGCCCCTCCTTTCCCTTGGCAGAACGCTAAAATATTTGATACAAATGAACTATCGTCACCTAAAGTTCCTATGGGATTCCCTATCCCCGGCGATGCCTTTGAGCAACGCCTCGACCTAAACCAGCACCTAATCAAACGCTCCGCCGCCACCTTTCTTATGCGAGTGGCCGACGATATGGCCACCCATAACGACGTCCAGGCCGGGGACTTGCTAGTGTGCGATCGCTCCCTCACCCCCCAACCAGGCACCCTGATCGTCGCCGTCCAGGATGGCGAACTAATCGTCACCCGCCTGGGCACAGACCGCCCCATCGACCTATGGGGCGTCGTCACCTCCCTTATCCGGCAGTTTCCATGAGGGTCACAATATGTTAGCCCTTGTAGATTGCAACAGTTTTTTTGTCTCCTGTGAAAGAGTTTTTCGACCCGACTTAGACGATAAACCCGTAGCAGTCTTGTCCAACAACGACGGCTGTGTCGTTGCCCGCTCCGCCGAAGCCAAGAAACTAGTGCCCATGCAGGCCACCTTCTATTCCATTCGTCATCTGGTCCAACAACAGCGGCTCCATGTCTTCTCCTCTAACCCAGTGCTCTACAAAGACATGTCCCAACGGGTTATCGACACCCTACAACAGTTTAGCCCCGAGGTAGAACAATACTCCATCGACGAAGCCTTTCTGGGGCTAGATGGCTTTACCCACCTGGACCTCACCGACTATGGCCACACCATTCGCCGCACCGTCAAACAGTGGACCAATATCCCCGTATCCGTCGGCATCGCTCCCACCAAAACCCTGGCTAAGATAGCGGCCCATGTGGCAAAGCGCTCACCTGCTGCCTCCGGCATTTTCAACCTGGCCACCCTGGATGATGTGGACGGACTGCTCGCAACTATTGATGTGGGAGATGTTTGGGGCATTGGCCGCCGCAACAAAGCTAAGCTGCTGCAGGCAGGCATCAAAACCGCCCTGCAGCTAAAGCAAGCACGGGATAGCTGGATCAAAAAACACTTTGGCATTTTTGGCCTGCGCACCGTGCTAGAACTGCGGGGCACCCCCTGCTTTGCCATGGCACCCGTGGCCCCACCCAAGAAAATGCGCATCGTCTCACGGTCCTTTGGCCACCTGGTTACCGAACTGTCTGATCTAAAAGAAGCGATCGCCACCTACACCACTCGCTGTGCCGAAAAGCTGCGCCAGGATGATCTGTTGGCCGGTTGTTTTACCATCACCATGCGCACCAGCTATTACCAAAAGGAAAACCAATATTCAGCCGCGCGCACCGTCCAGTTGGATCCACCCACCCATGACACAGGCCAATTAATTCAGGTCGCCATGCAGCTGGCGGAGATGGCCTATAAACCGGGTTATGAGTACCTCAAGGCCAAGGTGATTGCCACAGAACTGGTGCAGGCCAATGAAGTGCAGGGCAGTCTCTTGGGTGGACCGGTGCATGATGAAAAACGAGTCAGACTCATGGCAACCCTGGACCAGATCAACAGCAAGCTATCCACCGATGCCGTTAAGTATGGCGCCATGGGCCTGGCCCCCACATGGGGCATGCGGTCAGAGTATTTCTCCCAACGCTATACCACCCACTGGGATGAACTCCCCCTGGTCACCCTCACCCCTGCGCGTTCCCCGAAGTCGTCGCCAGTGAACTGACGCTGACTGGCTTAGGTACAGGGAGTAACTAACATCCAATTTAGCCGGACTTCGACTCCGCTCAGTCCTCTATTTTTGGCTTTGAGAGGGCTATGGATGTT
>CALHGI010000290.1 GCA_938029995.1 uncultured cyanobacterium
AACTTAATCTATGGTTTAGACGTTGATGGCTAAGTCGCAGCTGGGGGGCGGTTGCCCTGGGCGCAGGGCCCTAGGGACCGGTCCATAATCCTTGGGTGTGAGACCGCTGGGGCACAATTTTTCAGGTTCCAATCAGGGGCCGTCGCCGGAGACATTGGTCTTGAGTTCTGTCACGATTTTCTGACCTGCGGGGGTGTGGTTTAAATAGGCGATCGCATCTTCCACATATCCATGCACGCAGTTTCGGTAAAACTCTGGTAACCCTGAACGTACATCGATTAGATGGCGATAGCCTAGGGTTTTGTTGGTGCCATTTTGCTCAAACTCATAAAACAGTGCCGGTAGCTTTTGCAAATAGTTGCGATCGCTAAACTGCCCAATCAAATCGGCCGACCGGCCCAGGCTGGCCAACCCTTGGGGGTCCGGCAAACTCCCTTGACGCACCGGAAACCGAGTTAGGTCCACAATTTGCTGCACCGTCGTCATGTCAATCAGGTGTTCATCCTGAAACTGTTCTTTGACATACTGCTTACCCCGGTCCACATGGTAGTTACTCAGGGATGCATCCGTTGAGCCCAACGGTAGAACAACGTACCCATTCCCCACCCCCGTCGTATGGCGTCCCAGTTCACAGTCATCCTGCTCACAGGCACCCTTACAATAGCCAACGTCATGGCACAGTAATGCCACCACCAAATGCAGCCAATCCTCCGGTGTCACACTGCCATGCCCTTCACACATCTTTTTGGCCCGCAAAATTTCTTGCCCAACTGAGGTGACCAAAATAGTATGTTCCAGGTCATGGTAAAGCGCATCGCTTTGGGCAATGGTGTCTAGCACCCTGGGGGCGACGGTACCTAAAAAATCGACATGGCAAGGTTCAGCCTGGCCAAATACGGCTTGATAGGTTTCCTGTAAGTAGCTAGCAAAAGTGAGCACTAGCGTTTGCTTCGGGCTATACATTGGCGGATGGATTAAACCCATAGTTGTCATCAAACATCACCCTGGCAATAAAATGGCATCTGATGCTGGATCAGACTATCTGCCTGTTAGCTCTGTAATGCATGGGTCCATTACAGATTGAGTTATTCCCACGGTCAGTAGCACCCCAAAAAACGCATGTAGATAAACTTCATCATGGTCTAAAAGTTCAAGACGATCATCCCTTTTAGCCCTGAAGAATGCTCAACTCGCATGCCTATTATGCAAGTCGATCATATCGGGTTAACTTGTTCCTGACATGGGTCATTAAGCCCCTTGATTGTCCGTAGGCCGCAACCTGGGGAACGCTTCCCGCAGATTGGGCCGGGCATAGCCGTTCTTCTCTATAGCTTTCAGCGATTCCACGTATGGCCCGGACTGATGCTACCGTGCCAGGTGGGATCAGGGTTTGACCTCTCACTACGCCACGTTAGACCTCTGCGGTGGCGGCATAGGCCCGCAAAAGCTCCATGGAGCGCTCCAGGGCAATGATCCGCTCGGGGACCTGGTGGTTGGGCGGCAGCTTTTGTAAAATGTGCAACCGCTGGAGTCTGTGGTGAACTTGGTCCTGGGCACCTACCAAGAAGACTGTGCGCCTTTTGGCGAGGGCGTCTTTAATCATGGTTTCAATGGCCAGCAGGGCGGTCACTCCCAATCTCGGCACAGTGGTCAAATCTAGAATCAGGATTTCATAATTTTCCACAATGGCCAGACGTCTAGAAATGGATTTGGCCGCGCCAAAACTCATAGGGCCGCTGAGATGAAACATTAATACTCGACCCTTGGCCGCTTTTAGCAACGACCGCTCCCTAGGGGTGAGCCAGTTTTCGTTATCTCCATGGGTGACCGCTTTCATATCCTTTACCTGGATATCGGTAATGGCCTGAATGGTGAGTAAATTGGCCAAAAATACGCCAACGGCCACGGCGGTGATCAAGTCCACAAAGACCGTCAGCGCCATGACTAAATACATCAGCCCGGCTCCCTTCGTGGACAGTCGATGGGCTCGCTTTAAAAAGCCCCAGTCGATGATGTCGATGCCCACCTTGATCAAAATACCGGCCAGCACTGCATGGGGAATGGGTTCCGTGAGGGCACCAGCACCGAGCACAATAATCGCTAGGGTCAGGGCGTGGATCATGCCTGAAAGATTGGTTTTGCCCCCGGAGCGCACATTAATAACGGTCCGCATGGTGGCCCCAGCCCCTGGCAGTCCGCCAAACAAACCGGCCAGAAAGTTACCCAGTCCCTGGCCCACCAACTCCCGATCAGAGTCGTGTTGGGTGCGGGTAATGCTGTCGGCCACCAGGGATGTGAGTAGGGAGTCGAGGGCGCCCAGTATTGCGAGCATAATGCTGTAGCCCAGCATGTCCTTCAGGTTGATCCAGCTAACCTGGGGTACCTGTAGTTTGGGTAGCCCAGAGGGGATATCCCCAATGCGGGGAATGCCGCTGTCTGGAAAATAACGCACCGAGATCAGGGTGCATAACACCAGGGCAATTAAGGGGGCGGGCACGATCCGATTGAGGCGGGCGGGGGCGGCAAAAACGATGGCCAGGGTGAGGAGACCGAGCCCGGTGGCGACGGGGTCGATATTATTAAAAGCGGCTGGATACTGGCGTAACGAATCGATGACGCTGCCCGTGGCGGCATAGCCCAGTAGGGGACCAACCTGCAGCACAATGATAATCACCCCCACCCCTGACATAAAGCCTGAAATGACGGCGTAGGGCATGAGGGTAATGTATTTGCCTAGGCGCAGTACCCCCATTAGGATCTGAAACAGACCGCCGAGCATGACGACGGTAAAGGCCATGGCCAGACCCGTTTCTGGATTTTTGGCGATCAATGCGGCCACGGTGGCGGCCATCACGACGGTCATGGGTCCCGTGGGCCCTGAAACTTGAGAGGGGGTGCCGCCAAATAGGGCGGCAAAAAAGCCCACAAACATGGCCCCATAAAGTCCGGCAATAGGTCCTACGCCGGAGGCTACACCAAAGGCTAGGGCCAGGGGTAAGGCCACTACTGCCGCCGTAATGCCACCGAAGAAATCTCCCCGCAAATTATTGAATTTGAGGCGCGGTAGGAGGGGGCCTATAGAGATGGTCATGATCGATGTTTAACCCCAAAAATTCTGGATTAACTGAACGTAAATTGGTATGCCGACGATGATATTAGAGGGAAACGTGAGTTCCGAGGCCATGGGAATGTAGTGACTGGGATCGCGGCTGCGAGAATGGTTATATGGCCACGGGTACGACAGCTGATGGCTGGGTGTTTATGGCGTTCAGCTCCATGGGTGGTGCTGAAGGCTGTAGGGCGCCCACGGCCTATGGGCGCGCAGCACACCGATTGAATGCATGTTGTCGTTTGCCATGGGAAGCGCTGATATACGCAAACATTAGCCTACCCCCCTACCCAGCGAGACCCTCTGC
>CALHGI010000291.1 GCA_938029995.1 uncultured cyanobacterium
CCTCAATAGAGGACTGACCGAAGTCGAAGCCCGGCTCCATAGGACGTTATTTACCCCCCATAGAGGACTGAGCGAAGTCGAAGTCCGGCTCCATAGGAACCCAAAATATACCTGTAGGCCCCCCTACAGGTAACACAACAGAATTATCGAGTCATTTTAACGGCTAATGCAGGCAGTACTGGATTAATATCACCCGCATTACAATAAACTACCCAAGGGCTATCGTTGCGATGGAGCAAAGAGCCTTGTTCAGTAATACAAATAGCCACCGAAGCATCTTCACTAGGACCACGAAACAAGGTGGCAAAGTGATGTTGACTGCCGCCTAGGTTGTACTGATCACAGCTAATGGTAATCTCACGCACAATAAATGTTTTTTCAAAGGTGGCACAGTAGTCTTGAATATTCTCCAGACTCTGTCGGATATATTGCCGACGCCTGGCCACGGGTAGCTTTTGAGCTGTAACTAGTGTCTCCTGTAATAGACGACGTATGGTCTGTTTAACATGCTCCATGGTCTTCACCACCTAAAGGACTGCGGTGATGACCCTGATTTTTAAGATATAGCCAACGTCCTGATGCATTAGGACGTTGGCGCGCCAGGTTAGCTGTTGAGGCCAAAAGCTTTCAGGGATAACCATTGTATTGACTAACCTGGCAGATGCTATATATTGGCGCCCATAGGTCAAGCCATATGTGATCGCTGAATGGGTTCGGTAACAACAGCTATGGGCGCAGTAAATGGCTGAATGAATTTAACAATTTGCCATAGCTTGCGCCGTTAATTTTCGGCATGGGCCGAGACCATACCTAAACCAACAACTGTATAAGGGAGGCATTGTTGCAGGACCCATAAGCCCCCACAACGACAACCGTAGAATAGTTCAATATTCCGCTCTAATGAATTCTCCTAGTGGAGTTGAAACGACTAACAATAGAGAACACGGGGATAAAACTTAGTTTATAAAGTTCGTGTGAACGATGTTTAAATTTCGTTGAACTTCCCAAGTCAAAAACACTATAACCAGGGATTTTTCAAATGGCAATCGCGATTTATCCAGGGAAGATAGTGTCTATTGATACGACAGGTAAAGTCTGTTTAACTGTGTTGCCGTTTAAGTGATTAACAGCCAAGGATCACAGATTTTCAGGAAACTTTGCAAATAACGAGAATCTTTTACCACGGCTCAGCAAAAATTACGCTGACATTTGTTTTAGCTGGAAGGGGACACCCGAGCCAGCAGTCCCGCTAAGATTTCTCGAATGGTTTCATGGCAGTATGGGGCCTCCGGATGGGGGGCGGTCCCCGGTTGCTGGAAATAGGGCCGTTCGCCGTTTAGCTGCCCCCACTCCACCGCCACCTGGCGGGCAAACTCGTACAGAATCTGGGGCTGCTGGGTGATATCTTGCACAATCATCTGCAGCGCCACCGGCGGTGCGTCTAAATATTGGCCAATGCGGGCATCGGTTTTAACCCAACGTTTTAGGCAAAGCTGCAAAGCCCCTTCTCGATCGTTTAAATGTTGGTCAATCAAGCCGTTGATCGCCGCTAACGCCCGCAGGGGACGGGGCACCATGGCCTGGCTACCCTTCAGAAATGAGCCCCCTTCTCGGCCAATGGCCTCACCCAGACTAAATTTGCGTCCTGCGCGGATCTCGCGTTGTAGGTCTGGGGGCAACGGATCGTCGGATGGCGGCATTGGCTGGCGCTTGAGGGGAGCTAGCATTCACAGTACCAGAACCACGCTAATATCCTGGGGATGGGTTCATTATGCCTGGGCCCGTCAAGCGATTTCTGTAAGCACGTTGGACAGTTTATGACAGGCGACGGCCAGCTCAATCCCATTACCTACATCCCTGATTTGTCGCCTTCGGCGGAGGTGCATCGCGATCATTTTATTGTGTGTGGATTGGGTAGTTTAGGCCAGCAAATAATTGTCAATTTGACTAAGTTTAGTTTTGATTCGTTTGAGGTCCACATTGCGGGCATTAACCGCCAACCGGTGACGGACTGGGAGGTGGATGATCTGTCTAATATGCTGAGTCAGCCGCCGATTATTGGGGATTGTCGCCGCGATCGCATCTTGCAACAGGCGGGCATTGACCGCTGCCGCGCGGTGCTTATTGTCACCAGCGACGAAAGTACCAATGTGCAAACGGCCATTGCGGTCCGCCGGTTGAACCCGAAGGTACACATCGTTGTGCGGTCATCGCGCCAGGGGTTAAACCGTTTACTGAGTCGTCAGCTGGGGCAGTTTGTCGCCCTCGACGCCACGGAGCTACCGGCCATGACCTTTGCCCTGGCGGGGCTAGAGGATAATACCCGCAGTGTGTTTAATATCGATACGCTGCAGTTTCGGGTGGTGGAACGACAAATCACCCAACAGGACCCCCAATATTGCAATCTGCCGGTGCACCAGCTCCATCGGCAGCATGTACGCCTGCTCAACCTAAAACCCTTTAATAATCCCCATCAGCCCATTGGCTGGGCCACGACAGCGTCGTCCATGTTTCACCGCTGGCAACCCCATGTGCGGGTGCAGTCGGGGGACCAGGTGGCCTATGTGGAGGTCAAAGCCCTAAGCCATAGCCAAATCGTCAACCTGCCTAAACGGACCAATCCTTGGCGGCATCTGCTGCAGGGCATTGGCGATGTGATTGACGGGGAATGGCGACGACGGCTGTGGGCCTTTTGGCGCAGTTCAGAGCAAAAGTCACTGCGACGGATGACTGCGATCGCACTGGCCACCGCCCTCATCCTCTGGACCATCGGCACCCTCCTGCTCTATTTCTTTAGCAACTCTGGCATCAGCTTCACCAAGGCCATTGTGTTGGGGGCCATCCTCATCCTCGGCGGCTACGGCGATGTGTTTGGCGGGTTTGAAGAAAACGATGTCCATGGCTGGGTATTAATCACCTGTTTGATGATTGCCACCACCAGCCTGCTCATGGTGATCGGGGTCCTGGGTTTATTAGCCGACCAGCTACTCAGTTCCCGCTTCGAGTTTCTCCAGCGCCGCCCCAAACTACCGAAGGAAAACCACGTGATCGTAGTCGGCCTGGGCCGGGTCGGTAAGCGGGTCACCCGAATTTTGCAAGACCTGCGCCAGCCCCTGGTGGCCATCACCCACCAGTTAGACAATCCCGCCCTGCGCAACCAAATCCCCCTCCTAGAAGGTCCGCTGCTGCAACAGCTCCAGGAGGCCAATCTAGCCAACGCCCGCAGCGTCATTGCCGTCACCGACGACCCCGTCCTCAACCTAGAGGTCGCCCTGATCGCCGCCGAGACATTAGAAAGCGAAGACCGCCCCTTTACCCCCGTAATCCGCACCCTCAGCCAGCTGTTTAGCGACAATATCACCTCATTTCTACCCCAGGCCCGCTCGTTTTCCGTCTATGCCCTATCGGCGGAAGCCTTTGCCGGAGCTGCCTTTGGTGAAAACATTTTGGGCCTATTCCGCCTTAACCAACAAACCATTCTAATTACGGAATACACCATCGAGCACGGCGACTCCCTCAACGGTAAGCCCCTGGCCGAAATCGCCTATGGCTACGGTGTGGTGCCCATTTTGTTGCGTCAAAGCCAACCCAACCGAAAATACCAGGACTACCCCATGCCCTCCGACGATTTGCGGGTGCACATGCGGGACAAGCTCTATGTGCTCTCCTCCATCAATGGTCTGCGCCGCATTGAGCGGGGGGAAATGACCCCGCCCCGGCAGTGGCTTTTGGAGGTGGAAGCCCCCCTCGATCCCAATCTGTTGCCAGAGGCCGAGAGTCTCCTCGCCAAGCTATCCAATATACAACTAGAGCACTGCCGTCGACTGATGAAAACCCTACCCAACTCTCTCCAACTGGCACTCTACGACTACCAGGCCCATCGTCTTATGCAGGAACTAAAACGATTTGTCCCCATCCGACTGTCACCCCTTAAATAACCGCTTTACCCAAAAGACGTCGGCCCATTCATCCCTATGAACTAGCCCCGTCGCCGGATGCCGCAATGGACTTACAGTACCCCTGGATGGCATCTAAATTCTCCGCGTGGTATTTCAAATAATCGCCTAACCAATTACAGCTTTGCTCCAATAGCCCATCCAACAGCTCGGTCTGGCCATCACTAATATCTAAATCCAAGTCCCACAACAACAACCGATCATCCTCTCCCACGGTAGCCATCAGCTGCTTATCTCGACTCATGCTCAGGTTAGTCACCCGATCTTGGTGCCCCCGCAGGGTGGTGAGTAAATCGCCTGTAGAGGATGACCAAAGTTTTACCGTATGGTCATAGCTACCGGTGGCAA
>CALHGI010000292.1 GCA_938029995.1 uncultured cyanobacterium
CCTTGCCATTCGAGGCTACGATCCGGTGGCCTATTTTACCGTCGGCTCACCGACGGAGGGCAGTAGTAACTATGAGTATGACTGGAACGGGGTGACTTGGCGTTTCTCCAGTGCGGTCCATCGGGCCATGTTTGCCAACAACCCTGAGGCCTATGCGCCCCAATATGGGGGCTACTGTGCCAAGGCCTTGAGTGAGGGAAATATGGCATCTACGGTTCCCGAGGCATGGGCCATTGTGGATGGCAAACTTTACTTGAACTACAGTTTGGATGTGCAACAGCAGTGGCAAGGGGATATCCCTGGCAATATTTCTAGCGCCGATGCCAAGTGGCCCAGCATCCTAGATACGGCCAATGTTGTTTATTACGATACCGTTGGGGCGGTTTATTTTTAGGTTCAGCCTTTAGGCAAAATATCTTGGGTCTGGAGGACTGCGCAGCCCTCCAGGTCTTGATTGCGGCGACGCTACTGGCACGATGTTGTTGGCGAGACTCGGCAACATCGGTGGGACGGTGGCCTATCGCTGGGCATAAACGGATAAATCGGGGTTTGATGCGGCCCGGCACAGTTATTGTCGTCCTTGGGAAAAGCCACAGGAAGTGACCATGGCCGAACACGTGGCAAGACTGTTGAACGGGTGGTTGGTTCGACCGCTATGGGCAATCAATCAACATTTTGGGTCAGTGTTGTGGGGTTGGGCCAAAGTGGGATTGCGGTGATGGGTGGCCCAGGGGAGAAAGACGGCGGGAATTGGGCATGGCCCATCGGCAAATTGCACCCCACAAGGCTCGATTTACCCTACGAAATTCCTACCCTGCGATTGGGGTGACTTAATGTGGATTCAAACACCATAAAGCAACGGTTTTAACCGACCAAACCATCATTTTCGAGCGGCCACGGTTAACATTTTTGTTGTGGGAAATTTGGGGTCATTAAAAATGGCCGAGGCGGCGGGCATGGCCCACCCTGCGGGGAATGTAAAGCAGGGTGGAGATGGTGGGCTGTGCTTTAGAAATTGGGGAAACTGTTGCGACCGTCATCTGCTGGATTGCACAGCCAAAAACAGCGGCAACAGATGGGGTCGGACATAGGGCGCTTATATCAAAAAAACCTATGACTAATGGCTGATCTTTTCCCGTGATGCCGGATTCTACACTTACCGCCCAGTAGATTGATGCACTTAACTTGATGGAAGGTTCATAGTTACATCCCCCGTAAGCATTGGGTTGCCGCCCCCTCTGCTTAAAATTCTCAATTATTTCATTCTCAAAGGACTGCCGTGAAAAACAAGTGCTTTACCAATTTTTTCAGCCTTGGGCTAAGCATTGCCAGTATTTTGCTACTGCAGAACCCAGCCAATGCGCAAGTCGCTTTAACTTGGGCTCGCATTGAGCGGCTAAGCAACCGTGTTCATCTTATTCCCCGCGGAAACGCGGCAAGACCCGCTCGACTCTCTGACCGGATTGGATTGGGGGATGCCCTTCGAACCTCTGCATCAGCGCGGGCAGAGTTGCGTTTTAATGATGGTTCTCTGGCTCGTATTGGGTCCCATGCCACCTTTAGGTTTACTCCAAATACCCGCAATTTTCAGCTATCTAACGGGACGGTGCTGATGCTGGTCCCTCCAGGACGGGGGCGTTCTACAATCCAAACCCCCAATGCGGTTACGGGGATTCAGGGGTCCGCTCTATTTGTTCGATTTATTCCAGAAACCAATACCACTATCATTGGTGCCCTGACCGACAATCCTGGCGGACCGATGATGGCCTACAATCAGGACGGTTCGCAACAACAACCGTTGTCGTCTGGTCAATTGGTGGTGGTGGACAACAACTCTATTAGTTCCCCTGTGGCGTTTGATTTAAGGACGTTTTATGGGACGAGTGGATTGGTGGAGGGACTCTATTTAAACGCTCCGCCTGGGTCTACTGAGACGACCGAGCTAGACGCAGTGCGTCAAGAGATCAACGATGCCATTGAGAAACAAGTCCCTTTAACGGAAGGTGGCAATGACAATCCGACATTTCCGGTACCATCCTCCACACCTGTATCTGAGACTGAAGAACAAACGGATAGTTTGGCCAACTCAGATAGCGCTTTCAAAAACTCTCCTGCTGCCGTTTTTCTAGGGACAACTTCAGACACGGCACTGGCATCAGGGACGGCACCATTGCCGGGGACGGCACCATCGGCGGGGACGGAACCATTGCCGGGGACGGAACCATTGGTTGTTGATATTTCCAATGAACCGTCATCATCCATTGGCGAGATTCCACAAGCAATAGACTTTGAAAGCAGTATTAGCTCTGATGTGAATATTCCAGATAACGGGACCACTGCTAGTACGCCGCCGACTCCGGCAGCAGAGGCACCGCAGACTCCAGCGACACCGCCAGCAGCGACACCGCCAGCAGCAACACCGCAGACTCCGGCAGCTCCGCAGACTCCGGCAACACCGCAGACTCCAGTGACTCCGCAAACTCCAGCGGCTCCGCAGACTCCAGTGACTCCGCCAGCAGCTCCGCAGACTCCAGCTGCTCCGCAGACTCCAGTGACACCGCAGACTCCAGTGACTCCGCAGACTCCAGTGACTCCGCAGACTCCAGCTGCTCCGCAGACTCCAGCGGCTCCGCAGACTCCGACGGCTCCACAGACTCCAGTGACTCCGCAGACTCCAGCGGCTCCGCAGACTCCGACGGCTCCACAGACTCCGGCGGCTCCGCAGACTCCAGTGACACCACAGACTCCGGTGACACCGCCAGGGCAAGGGGGCACACCACCGGGATTGGGGGGGAACTTGCCACCGGGGCAAGGGGGCACACCACCAGGATTGGGGGGGAACTTGCCACCGGGACAAGGGGGCACACCGCCGGGGCTGGGAAATTAAACTACGTGCTTTCCAGGCTCTGCCTGAGGCAACTTTGGCATCCGTTGGGCCGGGCCTAACCTCCGAGCCCACCTTCCCGCGTGGGCAGTGCCCACCCTCCGGTGTCTTGGCATTGACATTTCCAATTGTGGGGATAATGTCCATTTTTGACCCATTTTTGGAAGCTGGAATGTTGCCATTGGTGGGGACATTGAACTAAGCCATGTTTGACCGGGTTGTAATGGATGTAATTGAGGTGGTTGGCAAACATCTCGTCATAGTGCATTATTTTTTCCCAAAAGCGTCGCTGCCATACGTTACTTTCGCGATGTTTTTGGCGAGACCAGGAAATGTTGATGGGGCGATGGCCTATACCTCGAAGTAAACGGGTGAACCGAGTTTTGATGCGACCCACCCGTTTGGAATAGTTGTTGTCGCCATCGGGTAGTTGCCACATGAAGTGAACATGATCTGGTAGAACCACCGCAGCAAGGATCTGGAAAGGTATTTCATTTTTGGTTTGTTCGACCGCTTTGCGCAATAAGCCCACGTTGTGAGGTTGGGCAAATATCGGATCGCGGTTATAGGTAACCCAAGTGAGGAAGACGGTAGCACCGGGCACGTAAATGCGGCGGTAATTGGACATGGAACCATCGGCAGATTGCACCATAGCATGCCCGATTTATCATGCAAAATTGGGATACCCCGGAGGGTGGGCACCGCCCACCCATCCAAAACATATCGCACGACAATCCCCAATTTCGCCCCCATATAACGGAACATCCCGGAGGGAGCGCACCGCCCACCCATCCAAAACATATCGCACCCACAACAATTTTCCCATACGGTTAAAGATTGTTATGTGGTTAAAAATATTGGATAGAGGGTGGGCATGGCCCACCCTCCGAGGTTGTTGCAAAAAATGCGCTCAATTCAGAGATTGCCCAGTGCCAGGTAACGAATTGACGAAAGGACGAGGATTGGTATGTAGAGACTGTGTTTAAGAACGTTTAGATCGGGCTGTAGTGTTTATCTGCTACAGTCTACAAGTCTCGATGCGAGAGAAGACACCCCACCGTTACTCCACCCAACCCCACCCATATCATCCACATCCCCCCTAAGGACCGGGAGGTGTCCCCTTGGGCCACCCCCATCCCAATCCATTTCAAACTGCCAGGAGTTATTCTCTCTCCAGGCCACTGTGTCTCCAAATTTATCATACGCTTTATCATGGTACCGGCCATCGGCCACACCACCACAGCTTAGATAGATTTCTTTTTGTACGCTAAAGCCATATTTACCCTTACTATGGGTTACCCACAGTTGGTCAATGGTTTGTAGTTCCCCACAGGGGAAATTGAGTAACTCTTCAGACGTAAAAAATTGCCCCTCTTCCTTACCCACGGTCGTAATCATCAGCCGATAGGTCTCATCATCCGC
>CALHGI010000293.1 GCA_938029995.1 uncultured cyanobacterium
GGCCACCATACGGCACGCGAAGCCATGGCCATTGGCCTCAACTGGGTGTTAGCCCCGGTGGTGGATGTGAATAATAATCCGGCCAACCCGGTGATTAATGTGCGGGCCTTTGGTGAGACGCCGGAGATTGTTACCCAGCTCACCCAGGCATTTATTGCTGGGGCCCAGGATTTTCCTGTGTTAACCACCGCTAAGCATTTTCCTGGCCATGGGGATACCTCCATTGACTCTCACCTTAGTTTGCCGGTGATTGACCATGACCTCGGCAGACTAGAGCGGGTGGAGTTAGCGCCCTTTAGGGGGGCCATTGACCCCGGGGGGGCTCCTGGGGTGGGTAAGCCCGTGGACAGTGTGATGACGGCCCATATTTGCCTAAGTGCCCTCGATCAGACGCATCCTGCCACGTTGTCGCAGCCGATTCTGACGGGGCTATTGCGTCAGGAACTGGGGTTTGGTGGGCTGATTATCACCGATGCGCTGGTGATGGGGGCCATTACCGAAACCTATGGCCCTTACGAAGCGGCGGTGTTGGCGGTGGAAGCAGGGGCCGATGTGGTGCTGATGCCAGGGGATGTGGAGGGATGCATTCAGGCAATTTGTGAAGCGGTGCGGGTGGGGCGGTTGGATGAAGCGCAGATGCGGTCATCGGTGTCGCGGATTTGGCGGGCTAAGCATAAGGTGTCTGGGCCATTGGGCACTGGTCCGTCCTGCCATGATTGGGAACCGGCTGAGCCCATGATCCAGGTCCAGCAGCTGGCCCAGCCGGATACGGTGGAACTGGCTAGGTCCATATTGCAGACCTCGAGTCGGCGAGGGGGAGGGGCGTTTGTGCCCCAGGAGCAGGGCCAGAATGTGATTTTAGTGGATGATGTTTTGGGCTGTCGGTATTTGCCGAGGACGGCTGCGGCGATTTCTGTGCCCATGGGCTGGGACTATGGGTTGACGCTGTTGGATAGTCGGACGTCCCAAAGGCCGAAACCGGGTTTGCCCACATTGGTGCAGTTGTTTATTCGGGGCAATCCGTTTCGCAGTGGTCAGAATTTGGTGCAGTTGGCTGGCAAGTATGTGGAACTGCTGCTGACTGCGGGGGACTTGCAGGCCGTTGTGGTATATGGGAGTCCCTATGTGTTGGAGCAGTTGGCGTTGCCGGAGGAGATTCCCTGGGTATTTAGCTATGGGCAGATGCCCAGGGCGCAGTCTTTGGCGCTAGAGACTTTGGTGGGTGAAACGGTTGCTGTTGGGGCCGTGGATCGGAGCTTTACGGATTAGCGGCGGTCCCTAGGCCCAGGGGGCGCTGGCCCCTCGGGCGACTTAAGCGGGCCGGTAGCACAGATAGGTCCTGGTTCCGTTGCGCTCTTAGGAGCCGTGTCGGTGGCCCACGGCATAAAATTTTACTGAATAAGCTTATACAACGCTGGGTATCATTAACTGAAGGTGAAACCTCGACTGCTGCTGCTCCAAACAATGGTTTCCTTAGCGAGATGTCGATGTAGGCTGCTGCAGCCAGATCAAGGCATTTCCTCAATCAGCAACGGCAGAATTCGTGCTTCTTTAGTTTTTATTCATGGCTAATTTATTGCTACTGTTCCGCGTTGGCAAAGAGCGATATGCCATAAAAGCGTTATCCGTTGTGGAGGTTATTCCCAAGGTTAATCTCAGCAAAATTCACCAATCTCCCCCTAATATCGTTGGCCAATTTAATTATCAAGGGCAGATTGTTCCCGTTCTTGACCTGAATCAACTCCTCGGTGGAATTGAATGTCGGCCGGTTTTGAGTACCCGCATTGTCCTGGTCAATCTGACCCAGGTGGGCGATACCCAGCAGCTTCTGGGGTTAATGGTTGAGCAGGTGACCGATACCCTGAGATGCGATCGCACCACACCGGTCCAAGATAGCGTGGCCCTATCACAAGCAGCCTACCTAGGAGAAAAATTGCTGTACGGAGAAGACATGATTCAATGTCTTTGCATTGACCAACTCCTGACGACCACTGTCTACAACCAACTCTTAACCCCTATTGAGGCAGACAGTCATCCTATCGGTTCACCCGTTGTCAGCTAAAAATTTTCGCTGTTGTTGATTTAGGAAATACATCGATCCGTAAACCACAAACCATGGCAGCCTCTTCCAGATGAAACCAGACCGAGGATCAGCAACGCCTAATTTTTCATCGCCTCGGCAAGAGATCATGGCCCTACTGAGCCAGCACATGGGTCTGAATATTCAGTCTGTTGGGACGACAGCCATAGGCAGGGCCATTACCCAAGGCATTAAACTCTCGGGACTGAAGAATGACAAGGCCTACCTAGATCAACTTAAGGCCTCAAAATTAGCCTTAAAAGGACTCATAGAAGCCGTAGTTGTCCCAGAAACAAACTTCTTTCGAAATCCTGCATCCTTTGAGTACCTGTCCCAGCATGTGCTGAGCCTAGGCCAAACCAACCCTAGACATAAAACATTGCGCGTCTTGAGTTTGCCCTGCTCCAGTGGAGAAGAACCCTATTCCATTGCGATGACGTTGCTAGAGGCCGGTTTACCTTCAGCGAGTTTTCAAGTTGATGGGGTGGACATTAGCACCAAAGCATTAGCCGCGGCTCGCCAAGGGATTTACAACCGCTATTCCTTTCGAAATACGGCAACATTTTCACCCCAACATTATCTTGACCAGTACTTTACCCCTACAAGTCAAGGCACCTATCGCATTAACAATCTCGTCAGGGCCCGGGTCAAATTTCATCCAGGTAATCTATCAGATGCCATCTGCTTACCCAATTACGGTCCCTACGACATTATCTTTTGCCGTAATTTACTGATCTACTTTCATCAATCTGCCCGTGAACGCGCCCTCTACAATCTGTATCGTTTGCTAGTTCCCAACGGGCTATTGTTTATGGGCTATGCAGAAACAAGCCATATTAATCAACGGAAATTTACATCACTGTCCGCCCCCCAGGCCTTTGTCTATCGCAAACTGTCCCAATGGCCTAACCAGACGAAGACCGCTCCCGTCGCCTCTCCCCAAACGCGGCCATGGTCAAAGGGCATAAAACCCATTCAACCGACACGTCGTACTACTCACCAAGGTCAATCAAATCCGCCATCCCAGCCACCAACACCCAATTCATTAAAGGATGGGGCATTGAATGGATTGGCAAAGATTCGCGCGTTAGCAGATGGCGGTCAATTAACCATGGCCTTAGAGCAGTGCGATGTGTATCTAAAAAAACATCCCATGAGTGCGGCGGCCTATCTCCTCCTGGGCGAAATTTATCATGCCCAAGGCAGTGACGAGCGGGCTGATATCGCGTTTCATCGAGTACTTTATTTACAGCCTGATTGTGTTGAAGCGCTCACCCACCGTTTGTTACTCTGTGAACGAAAAGCCGATCATGCCGCGGCAAATCGCCTCCGTCAGCGACTAGAACGCTTAACCCAAACTAACGATTAATCAACCTGAACCACAACCATCCATCGCTGGATTGGGTTGGTCAACTTACCCACAAAAAATTACTGTGGCTACATCAGGCATAACGGGTATTTTTAATACATAGCGATTTTTTTTAATGTTATTGATTGTTGCCCCATTGTCCTCGTTTAAAGCTGATAGATGATGCCATCCTCAAAGCCAAGGATTACCCTTACGATTGGCCAAACCCTTGGACTAGGGTTCGGTACGATTTGTGTTTTGATCTTTCTGAGTAATCTTTTTTCCCAATGGAGCCATCATCGTAAAACGATCGCCAATGAAAAAATCGCGATAGCCTATCAGATTCAATCAGATTTGCTGAAGTTAGAAAAAGACTTAACGGAAGCAGAAAGTGGTCAACGAGGGTTTCTATACACCAAAAAGGAAGGGTTTTTGGCCCCCTATAACTCTGCTGTCAAAAAAATTGATGACGATATTCAGCATGTGGAAGGTTTACTCGACGATGACCTGCAAAAGCAGCGCCTGACTGCATTGAAGCAGCTGATTGAGGATAGGTTAACCTACCTGGGCGAAACGATTTCTTTGGCTAAGACTGGAGACGATAATACGGCGAAAGCCAGGGTGCTCTCTGCCCAAGGGCAGCGATTGGCGGCAGAGGTCAAAGCCGCCGTCATCGAAATGGAAGTTGCAGAAGATGAAATTCTGGTCGCTCGGCAAAAGGCCGCCCAGCGGGCCCAAGTATTAGACAACGCCATTACCTGGAGCAGCACAGCCCTCGTTATTGCTGTCTGTCTGCTGGTTCTATGGTTAACCAACCAGGTGATCCAGCGGTCTTTAAAGAAAGCCGTGTCAGCGGCTGAAAGCATTGCCCAAGGGGATTTAACGCAGGTTATTGAATCTCCCTCTGACGACGCCATTGGTCGGGTGCTCATATCCATTAAAGATATGACCCAGAGCCTGAACAGTCTGATCTTTAAAGTGAGTCAATCGGGCATTCAGGTCACCAGTTCGGCGACTCAGATTGCAGCGTCTAGTCGTCAGCTAGAAAGTACGATGACTGAGCAGGCCGCTGCCACTAACCAAATTACAGCAACGGCGAAGGAAATTGCCGCCACCTCCGAGGACCTAGCCCAAGGGATGGAGCAACTGTCTACGGTTGCCAATAGCACAGCTGACATTGCCAGTGATGGCCAGCAAAGTTTGGTGCAGATGGAGGCAACCATCCGTCAGCTCTCTGATGCTACCAATGGCATTGCCACCAAGTTAGGTCTGATTAATGAAAAGGCTAATAGCATTAATACGGTTGTAACCACCATTACCAAGGTGGCTGATCAGACTAACCTCTTGTCATTAAATGCGGCCATCGAAGCCGAGAAAGCAGGCGAATATGGGTCTGGTTTTTCGGTTGTTGCCCGTGAGATTCGTCGTCTTGCGGATCAAACAGCCGTGGCCACCCTGGAAATTGAGACGATGGTACAGGATATGCAGTCATCTGTTTCCACCGGGGTGATGGAAATGGATAAGTTTAAGCAGGATATCGATCAGGGGGTGAATGAAGTCCAAACCATCGGTCACCAAGTCGGTACCGTGATTGACCAAATTCAAATGTTGACTCCTCAGTTTGACACCGTTAGTCAAGGTATGGAGACCCAGTCCCAGGGAGCGCAGCAGATTCGTGAAGCGATGGAGCAGCTCAATGACACCTCTCAACAAACCATTGATGCCATGCAAGAAAGTAATCAATCAATTGTGTTATTGAATCAGGTGGTACAGTCTTTGCAAAATGAAATCTCACGGTTTAAGGTAACGGCGTAATTATTTGAGCGCGTGGCGGATCTTCGAGATGGGTTTATCTGAGAAACCCCGATTTATTGCATCATCACCCTATTGGTGCATCCCCTAAATCGGCAACGGCATTTGGACTTTGGGAGCACGTTGGGCAATCGGTCATTTCTATGCAACAACACACCTGTTGGAATCAAATTGGCGTGTCGGGCGATCACAGTTGTCCCACCCTGACCACGGTGGTTCATTGTCAAAATTGTTCGGTGTATCGCCAGGCTGGGCGGGGACTATTGGAACGTCCAATCCCAGAGGACTATGCCAATGAATGGACTGCCTTACTAGCCCAAGTTCGCAGCCAGCGGCAGGTGGGCGATCAACGTAGCTTATCGATCAATATTTTCCGCCTAGGACGTGAATGGCTAGCCTTGCCGACCCATGTGATCAAACAGGTTCTTCCCACTAGACCCGTCCATTCTATTCCCCACCGTAGTAATCGCTTGCTGCGGGGCATTGTGAATGTGCAGGGGCATTTACTGCTGTGTGTCTCCCTATATGAGTTGTTGGGGATTGATGTTGGCCCATCCATGTCCCCCAAATCCATGGACAATGGTGAGCGTGATACCTACCTGTTAGTAGTCGAGAAGAATCAGGATGTTTGGGCGTTTGAAGTCGATAAGCTCTATGGGCTCCATCGTTGTACTGCCGATAGCCTGCGCAATGCCCCCGCCCTTGGCAGAAACCCATTGGGACGGTTTACCCAGGCAATCCTATCCTGGCAAGATGAAAATGTGAGTTATCTGGATGAAGCGTGTTTGTTTGATGCTCTACAACAGGGAGCGCTATGACTTATATGGCTCCAGACTTTAGCGATTTCTCCATGCTTGATATCTTTCGCATGGAGGTCGAGACACAGGTTACGCTCCTCAATGACAATTTACTGGCAGTGGAGTCCCAAGCCGAGGCAAATTCTACTGTGGATGCAGCCAAGTTAGAAGCCCTGATGCGGGGGGCCCATTCCATTAAAGGGGCGGCCCGCATTGTGGGTTTAGATTTGGCGGTCAATGTGGCCCATGTAATGGAAGACTGCTTTGTCGCTGCTCAATCCGGTAAGATTCGCCTTGGTAGCCATAGCATCGATACCCTGTTGGTGGGGGTGGATTGGTACGATCAGCTGAGACATGTGCAGGAGGCTGACTTACCCCACTGGCTGGAACAACAAACAGACGTAACCAACCAGTTAGTCGCTAAAATTGCGTCCCTTTTAAATCCTTCTCCTGGGAATCAATCAACTGAGCCTTCGCCTGTTGGCAACCCACCATCATCTCTGCCCTTAGATGTACCAACCGAGCCTTCTGAAGGCCCTGATGAAATAGGTTCCGATGTAGCAAGTCCTGATGTAGGGGGCTCCGGTGAAGTAAGCTCTGATGCCATAGGCCCCGCTGCCACAGTCTCGATCGATCAACCACCCCAACTCTCTGATGATCATAGGACGAGTCAACCTCTCAATGCCCAAAATGGTAATGCCAACAGTGTAGAGGTTAAGGGGGTAGGGGCTAATGGTGGGAGGACACCCTCCAGTCCTCCCATGGAGATACCTCCAGGTGCTAACTCCGATATTCCGGTGAGTGCCGCGGGTGCTCAATCCCCTGATCGCGTTGTGCGGGTGAGCGTCGATAATCTCAATCGACTGATGGCCCTGGCTGGCGAGTCCCTAGTAGAGGTGAACTGGTTTCAGCCCTTTGCCGATGCCATGCTGCATCTAAAGCGTCAACAGCAGAGCCTGGCTCGCGTGCTGGCGGGTCTACAGCATAATGAGTCCAACCTCTCCCTTTCCCATCAACATCATTTGGCTGAGGCTCAAAAAACAGCTCAAGATTGCTATACCCTTTTGAGCGAGCGTTTAGAAGATTTAGATCAGTTTTCTAGACGGTTTTCTAAGCTCTCGGACAATCTGTATCGTGAAGTGATTGCCAGCCACATGTGCCCCTTTTCCGATGGAGTAAAAGGGTTTCCAAGGATGGTAAGAGACTTGGCAAAACAGCTGGACAAGCGAGTTAAGCTGGAAATAGTTGGTCAGAAAACACCGGTTGATCGAGATATTCTTGAGAAGTTAGAAGCGCCATTGACCCATATGCTGAGCAATGCTGTTGCCCATGGGATTGAACCGCCAGACCAGCGGCAGCAGTTGGGTAAACCTGAAACCGGTACGATTCGACTAGAAGCCAGCCATCGTGCGGGTATGCTGTGTATAACGGTCAGTGATGATGGCCGTGGCATTGACCTAGAGAATCTGCGGCAAAAAGTGGTGCAAAAACAGCTGACCACGTCTGACATGGCGGCTCAACTGAGTGATGTTGAGTTGATGGATTTTTTGTTTTTGCCTGGGTTTTCTACCGCTCAGCAGGTGACCGAGATTGCC
>CALHGI010000294.1 GCA_938029995.1 uncultured cyanobacterium
ACCGAAACCGCCGTTCGAGCACGTTTGGCGGATGCCGACATCATTCACCTGGCAACCCATGGCCTCATGGATGAGCAGCATGGCTTAAGCAGCGCCATTGCCCTCACACCGACGGGGGAAAAACGCGGTCTCGACCAGCCCGATGATGGTTTGCTCACGGCCCAAGAAGTCATGCAGCTAAACCTCAAAGCCGACTTGGTGGTGCTCAGTGCCTGTAATACGGGCCGAGGACAAATTACAGGGGATGGTGTAGTCGGCCTATCCCGTTCCTTTTTGGCTGCAGGTGCAGGCAATCTAGTGGCCTCTCTCTGGGCCGTACCGGATGAGGCCACCGCCTTACTAATGACCGAATTTTACCAACAGCTACAAACCGAACCCGACAAAGCCATGGCCCTCCGTCAGGCGATGCTGGCTACCTTAGAAGAACATCCTGACCCCCGTGACTGGGCCGCCTTCTTTTTGATTGGCTTGTAAGCGGAAGCATTAAGCCTGGCATCCATTTTAGGCACCACGGCTTTAGACGCCACGGCTTTAGGCGCTACGGCAAGTGTCCTGATCCACTAGGGCGTTTGTCAGGTTAGCGAGGCCACTAACGGCATTCAAACATAGGAATTGTATGGATTAACCTGACAAACGCCACGGTAATGATCCGTCTCTCCAGTATTTTCTTTATTTAGGAGCGTTGTCATTTAAGACTTCCGTTTAAACTATTTTATACGAACAACAAAAAATACTGATGTTTAGGTAAGTCGAATTCAAGATTTTGTATCCTTAGGGACATAAATTAGTTGTCACTTATGGTGATCATTTGAATAACCACCTATATATGTAGCCTGATCATACTTAGGTGAGATGATTTCTGCGGGGCAAAACGCTTTGTTGTCAGTCTTTTTAGCTGAATCGGGTATTTGACCCTACAGCCAGGTATAAAAAAAACCAAAATAATCAAAAAAAACTGCTACTATAGCTAGCAAGGTTGGAATTTAAAGAAAATATAAGAAAGCTTGAATTTTTGTGCTACTTCAAGCGGACTAACTATAAAAACAGGTTCATTTACGGTTCTAATCGCGTTATTTCATTAATGGTTCAGTCTCATTTTCTTGTGTTTCATCCTGTTTTGCTTGAGAGAGTTTTTAATTTGTTTGAGATTGACTGGTCCTATGGGTAGGTACTCTTTAGCCCTATTCTGTTCTTTGGCTCTTTCTTCTACCTGTCGGTTTTTAGACGTCTACTCAATCTAAATGCTATTGACACAGTGCTGGGATGGGTCCGTTCAAAGGTTGGGTCTAGCTATTTAATTACGGTTAATCGCCAATGGCTTTAGGGCTAATGGTTAGCCGATTTGAGACCCATGGGGGCGTCTTTTGGTCCGCTAAGTCTCATCTAATTTAGCCCCTCTATTGTAGCCATGCTACTTGCTATGGGGCGATTAATGTGCTGACACTCCGTAACAAGGGCTTTGAACAATATATTGTGTTGGCGTTTTGAACTTAGTACGTGCAGTCGTACAATTCTCGTAGCTTGCTTGTGTGAATTCATGTTTGTGTTGTCCTAATTTTTACAGAGAGAACAGGGTTATGTCTATTTTGATGATTGGTACTCAGCGTTCAGGTTCTAACTTGATGCGGTTGATGTTGAATCAGATTCCGTCCATTGAAGCGCCCCATCCGCCCCATATCCTACAGAGATTGATGCCGCTGTTGTCCTCCTATGAGGATCTTTCGGACACAGCCACGTTTAATCAGCTGGTGGATGATGTTTGCCGCCTGGTTGAGTTAAATCCTGTGCCCTGGGAGGGCGTTGTATTAGAGCGTGAGGACATTGCCGCTCGCTGTACCCAGAATTCTCTAGTTGCGGTATTTTCTGCTGTATATGATGTTTTAGCAGAGACGCGTGGTGCGGAAACTTGGTGCTGTAAGAGTTTGGCTAACGTGCACTATGGGCCTGAAATGAATGCCTATCTTCCCGATGCAAAATATCTATATCTATATAGGGATGGAAGAGATGTGGCCGTGTCTTTCAAAAAGGCTGTTGTGGGCCAGAAGCATTTCTACCATATTGCCCAAGGTTGGGCTAAGGCTCAGCGTGCCGCTTTGGCCATGCGAGACAAGCTTGACGCCAGTCAATTCTTTAGCATCAGCTACGAAGAACTGACAAGCTCCACTGAAGACAGTCTCAAGGCTCTGTGCAAGTTCCTAGAGGTGGAGTACCAGCCATCCATGATGAATTTCCACCAGTCTAGCGAGGCGAAAAACACGGCTTCGTCCAGTTCCCTTTGGAATAATGTGACTAAGCCCATCATGAACCAGAATACGAAAAAGTTCTTGAAGCAGGCCTCTGAAGAGGAAGTCAAAATCTTTGAACTGGTGGCTGGTGATGTTTTGGACATTCTTGGCTATGAGCGCACCCAGACGGCCAAAGGTGACGTAGCCAGCTTCAGTGATGAAGAGATTGCTCAGTTTGATGCCGAAAATCAGCGGTTGAAGGCGGAGAGACAGGAAACTATGGATGCGGAGGACCGTGCCCGTCGCGAACTCCAGGCTTCGCTGCTTAAGGAAATTACAGCACGCCGCCCCTTGGCCGCTATTTAAGGAGTCCTGTTTGCGTATAGCCAAGTGACAAATTGAGACTGACAGTCTTGGTTTGTCACTTGGCGTGGGTCAACCAACTTTTTCCATGAACCGAGCCAGGGTCTAGCCGTAGAAGAGACTATGGATTTTACCTTGGCGGTTCAGTAAATTTTATCTGCGATAGCGTTATGGCTAAGGATACAGTGGCTACCCAGCCCCAGGGTGCATTTACCCCAAAACAGGAATCGGTGACTCTCAGTTATCTGTTTTGGACATTTTTAAAGATCGGCAGTACCGCCTTTGGTGGGTTTATGTCTTTGATCTCTGTTGTAGAGAGTTCTGTGGTTCAGAGGCGAAAGCTGATGACCCACGAGGATATGCTGGATGGCATGTCGTTAGCGGCTGTTTTGCCTGGACCGATGGCGGCTAATGTCATCGCCTATGTTGGTTATCGTATTCGGGGTAACTGGGGGGCACTGGTCACTAGCCTTAGCTCATTGCTGCCGTCTTATCTAATCCTGGTGATTTTTGCGATCTATGCCAAACGGTTTGAATCGATCCCAGCGGTTGAAAAGGCCTTTATGGCATTTATTCCGGCCATGGTTGCGATTATTTTGGCAGCTGCCTGGCGGATGGGTAAGAAAACGATCAAATCTGTGCGGAACTGGCGTGCTATTTCAATTGCTGTTGTTTCTGCCCTGTTTCTTCGGTTTGTCGGAGGGTTTTATACGACACTGTTGATTGTTATTGCCTCTGGTATTATCGGCTATTTTTGGTATTACAAAGAGGTTAAGCAGCAGCCAGTATCCGATGCTCTGATGGGTACGGACTCAAGGGCTAAGATGTCTAAGCGCAGCATCTTAGCTTCATTTGCCTTTCTCAGCATTTTTCTGATTCTTTACATCGTGCCCCTGCCATTTATTAGCGATGATAGTTTGGCCCAGCTATTCATCACGTTTTCAGGGATGAGTTTGCTCCTGTTTGGCAGTGGCTATGTGTTTATTCCAATGATTCAAGAGCTGGTGGTTAATAACTATGGTTGGATTACTCAGCCTGAGTTTACGAATGCGATCGCACTGGGTCAGCTTACACCCGGTCCAATTTTGATCAGCGCTGCGGCCATTGGTTATTCCGTCAAAGGGATTCTTGGTTCCCTGGTGGCAACCATCGGTATTTTCTTTCCGCCGGCTCTTTTGATGCTTACCTGCTCTCACCTACTACAGCGCATTAAAAGTTCCTACGTGATCCAAGCCGCCTTAAAAGGGATTCGCCCAGCCGTTGTCGGTTTGATTTTTACAGCGGGTATTGCATTTGCACAACCCATGTTGGAGCTAGGCCAGCCCATCGCCGCTTACCTAGTCACCGCCGTTATTTTTGCCGGTTCAATGTTAGCCATCATGAAGTGGAAAGTTGAAGTAGCCTTGATTATTCCGATTGCCGGTGCAATTGGCGTGTTACTTTACCCTTAAATTTGGCTCCAGAGCTTGGTACCATCGCTATTAGACTTGGCTAAGCGCTTGCCAAGTTCTGGCATCCACAACTCCAGAAGCAGGAATACTAAAGTCTAGTTGAAAACGTTTTACCGCTTGATGGGTTTTAGGCCCAAAGGTTCCATCAACAGCACCTTGATAGTACATATCAATAGAAAGCAATTCTTGAACTGACTCCACTGCGCTGCCATGGTGCCCCCGATATAGTGTCGGCATAGCAACTGGGCCATTGCTACACAGGGCTTGCCAAGTCAGAAAATCGACAATCCCATCGGGCTTTAAAAACATCTGAGACTGAAATGTTTTGACAGCCAGCTCGGTTTCGTAATCAAAATCACCTGTGATGGCAATAGGGTGTACATATTGGCTCAGCAACTGTTGTAGTTCACTGACTTCAGGTCGGTTAGAGCCTAGCTTTAATAGGGTTCTTGAAGTTGAAGAAATCATAATTTTTTTAGGTAAAGAGACCGTCAGAATAAATAAGTTTGAGCAAGGGACTGAGATATTAGCCGTTGCTGATTTAGAGGATGAATCGATCTGTAAACCTGGTTAATAGCCGGATTTAGACTAGTAAAATCATCCCGAGGATCAGCAACGCCAGATATTAAAAACGATAGCCTTCTTGGCCTAATCGCAAATGCGTAATACTACGCTATACATTGAAAATATTGAATACTACGCCGCATGTCGCAAATGTGTAACACTACGACATAAAGTAAAAAAATATTACGGTAGATGGCTAAAAGCATTTAGCTGTCTGTGGCCCCATGGCCGTTGCCACCTAAAGCTTTTCGTAATCCCATAGAGCTTGAGCCATGGGATCAAATCTATATCTTAAGTAAGCCCAGATCATGATTTAAAAGCCCCCATAGGTTGCAGTCTTTAAATCTGTTATTCAAGCGTTATTTATCCTTCAAAATAGATCGTGCTGGGGTATAGGGTATCCCTCGCCTTCTGAAGGCTTCAACTATTGAAACAGTTGGAAAGAGATATTTTACTTGAGTGAGAGCGCCGAAATCCTCAATGCACTTACCCTATTTATGCACTGAGGTTATTGCAAATGTTGAACTGTAATAAACTCTTTAATGTTGAATAACGTTAGATTTAAATATCTATACCTAGTGCGCGACTAACCCAGCTAACCGCCGTGAAACAACGATTGTTAACTCTGTTTCCTAATTCTTTCTGTTAAGTTTTTTGAGCAATAGCCTCGGCGAAACCGTTATAAACCTGAGATGCATACTCTAATGGTTTAGCTAGTATGACCTACTCACGATCCCATCGATCTGTTAGGGCTGTGTATTTAATGAAAATATCAAAAATATGAGTTCTCCTGTCCATAAGTATGAATTTTAGGTGGAGCTGGAACCTTTTAGAATATGGCTGT
>CALHGI010000295.1 GCA_938029995.1 uncultured cyanobacterium
GGTCTGGGCCAGCAAATCGCGATATTTTCGCAGGATCAACAGTATGGGAATGAGTTTTGGCACACCCTTGGGTATCTGCTTGGTGCCATAGCGAAAGGCAATATGCCGGAGCAATGTGGTTTTGCCATAGCCACCCCAGGCCAGTACGGCTAATTGCCGGAATGTGGGTGTGGATTTAGCCCTAGCTAAAAAAGTCTAAATGGTTAATTCCCGTAGCTTTTCCAGGTTTTGTTGTTCTTGGAGAGCAAAGTCCTTAAAGCCTGCCTGCATCGCGCTAGAGTCTAGCTCCAACGGCACAAATACTTCCTTTAATAACGGGATAAAAATGCCATCGTGCTGGGCCATGCCCTCAGAGCGAAAGGCCTGGCACTCTGCGGCCTGACATAGCAAATACTTATTTTCAAACCCAGTGGCCTTTGCAATAACCTGGTTTGTAACCTGGTCAAAGACTTGATCAATCCCTTCATTAATAGCTCTTCCAGCTTTTTCTGCCCGTTCCTCATTGCCTTTGTGGACAGGCATAAGTAGCTTGGCACCATAGGAAAGCCCAGCACCAATTACTAGGGATGCCATGGCCTTGGGAATATCACTATTTTGAAATAACTGCCAAAAGGCTCCAATCCCTCCGCCTGCAATCCCTCCAGTTCTAACCACTTTGAGTACCATATCTGCCAGTTGCTCACTGGCTGGTGGTTTAGGCTTAGGACTACCAGATGGGGGCATAGGGTCATACCTCAGGGGCTTGCAGGCATGTTAACCCACGGTTACCGGTTCTGGCACAGGGGCATGGGTCCAGTAACGGCTGTGCATGCGATCGCAATATGCCCCAAGGTTCTCCAACGTCAGCCCATACTCCTGAATCGGCGACCCCACCGACGCCCACAACAGATTTACCAATGTCCCATAGCCCGTAGCATCCAGGCTGGTGGGCTGATCCCCCATCAAATAAGGCTTATCACCCAGAAAATCACTAATTGCCTGCACATCCTGCATCCCAATTTCATGGACCTCATCGCGGCTGTGGCGACCCATGCCCTGGCCATACATATCCCGCAGGGCATTGCGACGAACCAGCTTAGGCACCAACCACTTTAGCGGTGTGGGCAAGTCAGCAAAAATCTCTTTTCGCACAACGGACCACGTCTCCTCTGGCACCCAGCGACTACAAAATGTGGCCCAGTATAAATTTTCTTCCATCAACCGCCGCATGCCCAGCAAAATAGCCTTTTCCTCAGCGCTGAGATGCTGATCTAACGGATCGCCATAAGTCTCCTTTAGGTAGCTAATAATAAAATTAGAATCCGGAATCACCCGACCTTGGTCTTGAATGTAAGGCAGTTTCTTTTTAGGCGCTTTCAACACATCCGCATTAGCCGCCACTTGATAAGGCAGCTCTACCATGCGCAAATAGGTTTCTAACTTGAGGCAAGGGGGGCTGGGGCAGCGCAGACCTAGGGCTGGCGAAAACTGGTAAAGCGTAATCATAGGTTAGTTCGGTAGGTATTCGGTCTGGGGAAAGGGGACTGAATCTAAACACGTTACACCGACTAGGGCTCATGGCTAGGCCCTAGGTGGAATATGGGCTAATTACCATTCCAGGGTAATTGTTTCCCCGTCGAGGGTTACTAAAGGTTGTTGTTCTAAGTCTGCGGTTAGGGCGGTGGCCACGCCTGCCGCCAGGGAGTCAATGGCACCGGCCTGGTCCAGTTCGATCACCCAGCGGTGAACAGTATGGCCATCGCCGGTGGTAATCACGCCTAGAGTGTCGGTGATATAGCTGTTGCCCATGGTATCCACCAGGGGCCGTGTTTCCGGCTGTTTCGCCAACAAAAGACGAACGGCATATTCTCCCCGCAGGGTCTTACTGGTGAGGGTTTCGCCCGCTGCCAGGGGAATTTCCGCCGGTTCCACCGTGCGCTCTCCGGCGAGGTAGCGTTGTGGATTTAAAATCAGCGTGGTCGCCTGGGGTGGATCAGTAAAGACAGCATCCACGGCGGGCCACCCCCCGTCTTCTCGCACAGCTTGAATAAATTTTAAACCGGCACCATAGAGAAAGATATTTTCAAATAGTCTTTCGCTAATGTCCCCCTCCGTTGGCAGCTGGGCATGGGCCAGAAAGTCATAGTTGAGGAGTTCACTGACGGCTAGCATGGCTTCGCCTTCGATGACGGCGGTAATGGCTTTATCGTAGTCGGGCTCGTCTTGGCTTTGCAGGTGCAAATTGTAGAGGTCAAAGTGCTGGTCCTGTAGGGCGTGGAACATTTCGTGGAGCAGCACACCGCGCCCCAGGTCGTCAGAACCAGAGGTGGAGACGACTAATTGTTTGGTTGCGGAATTGTAGGAGCCGTTCAGTCGCGGATCATCCTGGGGCTGAAAGGTGACCTGCAGGTTTTCTTTAAAATCTAAACCACGCCAAGTTTCTAACTCGGCCATGGCGGCGCTGGCGGAGTCTGCCCAGGGTGGAGTGTCGCCTTTGAAGGTAATGCGGGGGACGGGTTCTTGGACGGCTGGGGGGTCGGCAATGGCGGTGGTGCAGCTGACGGAGCTAAAGCCGCAGGTCAAGGCGAGTATTCCGGAGATGACTAGTGGCCAGCCGCGCATGGGGGATAATCTCGTTTTTTTGACTACTTTTCACCACTGTAGCGGGAATTTAAGCCATGGGGGCGGTGCGTTGATGAGGTTGGAAAAAGTGATTTGGCCCCGGTCCACTGGCCCCTGCCCATACGGGAGCAGGGGCCATGCGGTTACCCACGTGGCGATTAACCGCCAGCGACGAAGATGTAGCGCAGGATAAAGATGACCGCTAAAATCCACATGCCCAGGGT
>CALHGI010000296.1 GCA_938029995.1 uncultured cyanobacterium
CCCTGTAATTGCCTTATGAAACTACACCCCCACAGGTGTTTGCCCATTCAGCTTCGGCTTGCCAGGGAGGATCTCCAGAAGTTTAATTAGGAAGGGCGTTATCTCTCGAAACTTCATAATAAAAGTCTGACATTAGAACAGAAACAACGTAAATTAATAACATGTGCACCCATACGTATCAATCGTATGGGCTCCCTTAGATAATTACTAGACAAAAGCCTTATTTCAGATGAACCTCTTTTTTGAGGAGGTTCCCTATGTTTCCCTTAACCTTGAGACAGTTTTTTAACTCCCATGGATAGCCCTCTTTTTATATTAATAAAGACGTAATATGCTACAGAATACTCAAACCACCCAAACTGTCGTTCAATTTAAACTACAGGATATTCAGAAGCCCATTCCTGATTTGCTCCACCAGCTCCATGGGGCTGAACCTAACACGAATGTTCTGGTGGATTTTGACGAAACATTATTATTACGTAATTCTACAGAGGAATATCTAGATACGCTACAGCCTAAGGCTATCGGGGTTGCTTTCCTTAGCGGGCTAGACTTCTTGAAGCCTTGGAACTGGTTGCCGGGTCAGCTACAGGGTGAAATCTCTCGGGACTGGGTTCGCGTATTACTTTCAACAATTTTATTTCCATGGACCTTATTGATTTGGCCCTGGAGGGCTAAAAAGCTGGCCCAAACTCAACAAAATCAAATATTGGTCCAGTCCCTAAGCAACAATCCTAATTTAAATGTCCTTGTCACTACGGATGGGTTTCGGCCCATCGTGGCACCAATCTTACGGCATATACAAATCGAAGCAGCGGAACTCCATGCCTGTCGACTATGGCTAGGTGTGGTTGATCGCCTAAGGGGTAAGTTTAATCGATTAAATGATGCCCTGGGGGCTGAAAAAGTAGCCAACTCCATAGTTGTCACGGACTCTCTCAACGACATTGAACTACTTCAAGCGGCCAGTCATCCGTTTCTGATCCAGTGGCCACAAGCCCAATACATTCAGGCCATGACAGCGACCTATGCACCACTGCTTTATACCAGCAAGTTCAAACATAGTCCTATTTATTTACTGCGCGGCATTTTGCTGGACCAGTGGCTCATGTTGGTCTTGGCCCTGAGCTGGATTTCAGCGAAGCCCATCTTACATGCGACGGGTCTATTGTTCTTAACCGTGTCCTTCTGGTGTGTTTATGAGCTTGGCTACTACGAAAACGACTATGTTGCTAAGCATTATGAAAAACAGCCTAACCTTAAGGAATCTGATGGTGTCCGCCCAGAGGCTCCTCTAATTCAGCCATGGCTTTGGGCTGGCTTATTTGCTGCCCCAGGGTTATGTTTGCTGCACTGGGCGACAATGCCAACTATAGATTTAACCCTGGGTAGCGACCTATTAGGGCAGACAGGATGGTTGGGATTGCGCTGGGCTGCTCTTCTATTGATAACGCGTTTGGTTTATTGGGTATTTAACTATGTGGATAAACGGTCTCGCGTTTGGCCCTATCTTTTGCTGCAGTATAGCCGTCTGCCTGCGTTTGCTCTTCTGACGGCCATCAGTCCTGCTGGAGGGGTCCTTTTATCTGCGCAAACCCTTACTAGCTGGGTTCGCTATTTGATATATCGCTATAAGGGCGACATGAATGAGGCACCCCATGCAATTTTACGGTTGGTGACGCTCAGTTTCTTAATTGCGATGCTTGCCGTTTGCAATGGGGTTTCAGCCGTACTGACTTGGCAAATGGCAGTGATTTTTGGCTTCTGTCTCGTGAGATCACTGAGTACCTTGCCGGAGTTAATTAATCAGGGGAGCCTGGTCATTGACGATAACTGGTCCTCATCGCCTGCAGAAACATAGACGCCGACGTTGCGGCGCGGCTTGGTCTGGGTGGCCGTTAATTACTTCCTTCCGGTTGTTCCATCACCATCGGCTCCGCCGCACTTACTAATCCTAACAAAGGGCCCATTTGCTCCTGACCATTCAGCGCCAGCTCACTGTGGCAAAGAAAAAGTCTCGCTGTTGTGCGGCCTAACAAATCTCGCAAAATTCTTTCTAGTCTGGCCTCATGCATGGTCTCTGTGTCCAATGCCGTGACTGGTCTCTGGGGCCAGTCACTGAGGAAAACTTCCGCCCCAAACAATTCATCTCTTCCGGTTAACCAGCGAGGCGAGCTGGCATCCAACCAAAATTGCCAAGGGTGGTTCAGCCGCTGGGCTCGATATTGAAATACCGTGGCCAGGGTTACTCCCTGACGTTCCCCATCAAGGGATCTGGCCGGATACGGATTGGCCGAGACGGTCCCCCGCTGTAGTAACTGAATAAATCGCCCCACGGCACCCAGAGAACGTTCCCCTGGCATCCCCCCATACAGATCCAGGCGCTGCTCCACTTCCCAAAAATACTGGGCTGTCTCCATCAGCTCCCTCAGGGCCGATAGCTGATCGGCGGGTAGATAGTTGCCGCGCCATAAAAAATATTGCACCGCCCGGTCCAACATAATCACCGGATTTACTGGATAACGCTGCTGTTGTTTCTTTTGCTCACCGAGCCAGTCTAGGATTCGGTTGTAGGCTGCTGTTGCTTGGTGACCCAGCCGGTCCCAACGGGGAAAGTTTTCCACCGGTAACAGTCGAGGATGCTCAACGTCTGGTACAAAGCAATGGTCGGCGATTAGCTCTGAGCGTACCGGGTCAATGTGGGTCAGGTCAAACCAGGGCAGACTGGCTTCGATGTCTGGAGTTTGGCTCAGTACCACCAGCATTTCGGCCACGGTATCCCGGTTGACCAGTCGTCCTAACCCGGGATAAATCAATGCCAGTAATGCGAGAAGAGATCTAACAAACGGCGAACTATTTAACGGCCGTTGATCCTTGAGGGAGGCAACAACAATTCCCCGTTTGCTTAAAATCTCGATCAGGCTGTATCGGGCAATGGCATCTAAACCAGGACCAATGACCGCTATATCGGAGGG
>CALHGI010000297.1 GCA_938029995.1 uncultured cyanobacterium
TATTGAGGTTCTGGACGATTTGATCGATGCGATCGCGCATAGCTTGCCCTTGGGTTAACTCACTACAGCTTACCCACAGAGTTCAAGATTATGGAATGACTCAACTCACAGAGTATAGATTCAAGGTTTCTAGGGCGAGGATTTCCATTTATCTCAATGATGAATTATGACAACAGTGCATATCCACGCAAATGCAACCATAGACTAAAGAGAGCAGTTAAATTAAATGTCGCCAGTAAATAATTGTGCTTAGCCGTCCATACCCTCCTCCACACAGAACAGAAACCTGATCCCTATTGTCAAGATAAGCAGAGTGTCTTAGCAGTAGATGGATAGGTCCAAGTAGCCATTTTCTTTAAGCTTCCAACGCATTCCAGACCGTATGGGGTGCCCCCATCAGCCTCAACTCCAGTGCACCGGGGAATCACAGGCTCATCTAATATTTTTTAAATGTAGGATTATCAGCCATAGAACAATGATTAGCAGCGGTTTAAAGTGGATAGTACTTGCCTTAGGCATAACTGCGGGGCTGATCACAACACGGTGTACGCCCAAGGTGGAGTTTGAAGATGTTTATCTTCAAATCACCGCCCCACAGATAGGGACCAACCACCCTATTCCCTTGCCCAAAAACGAAACCATACTCACGGTCACAGGCAATGTCCGTAACACAAACCAAGGCGATGCTATTGTGATGGATCGGCTTACCCTTGAATCTGTTGGGTTAGTGGAATATAGCGTTAAAGACTTATTTGAAAATGAGCATCGTCTGTTTAGGGGAGTCCTGATGCGGGACTTATTAGACCTATGGCAGATTACTCCGGAGACAACAACCTTAGAAATAACCGCATTAAACGACTACCAAATTAACGTCCCCATCGAGTGGCTCCAGGAATTCCCGGTCTTACTAGCGCTCCAACAAGATGGAACGGATATGCCCCGTGACTATAGGGGACCCACCATGCTTATCTTTCCCTATGAACAGTTCCCAGACATGTCGGAATTTTCGGTTGAATTTTATTGGATATGGCAAATCAAAACCATCCATGCCAAGTGATGCCAAGATTCAATCTTTCTCAAGTATGGCAAGTTTTATGCAGCGCCACCCAACGAACTGGAAAACGATTATATTCTCAACTATCACTTTTATTTTATTGGTGGGGACTTTAGTTACCGGCCAATCGTTACGACAACAAATTCGTTATCAGACTGAATCGTTAGACAATAATTTAGTTAAAACCATTCATGACCTGAATCAACTGCAACGGGAAATTTATCAACTCCAGCTATGGATACTAACCACCCAGGGTCCATTAGAGCGCTCCGCTTTTCAACAACAGCTGGATATTACCCAAAGTCGTTTTACCATCATCAAGCGAAGACAGCAGATCCAGGATCTACATCCCCACGTCGTTGATAGCCTGAGACAATTGGACCAGGATTGGGGAAACCTCCAGACAGACATCCAACGCTGGAATCAGCAACCTACCGACCCACGCCTACAGAAGCATATTATTGATGCCCTTACACAACTTGAAATAGATGCGAACAAAGCTGCCATTTTAAATAGTCAGCAACAATGGATGTCCTATCAACATCTTGTTCAGCGCAGTTCTAATTCATTACAGCTATTAAGCATCATCACGGCTCTATTTCTAGGGTTCGGTTTATTCTTCGGAGTTCTTTTAGCTAAGTTTATCTTAACTCGCCAGCACTTATTAAAGGATCTAGAGCGCTCAGCCACCATCGACGATCTTACCCAAATTCCAAATCGACGATATTTTAATCAGGTGTTTGACCAAGAATGGCAGCGTATGCAACGAGAACAGTCTCCCCTCTCCATACTGTTGTGCGATGTAGATTATTTTAAACTCTATAATGATCACTATGGACACCAGGCGGGGGACCAGTGTTTAGTTGCGATCGCAAGCACCCTAAATCAATGCATGCGCAGGCCAGCGGACATCGTAGCCCGCTACGGTGGAGAAGAATTCATCATCCTCTTACCCAACACCCAACTACAGGGGGCCCAACAACAGGCCGATTTAATCCAGCAACAACTTGCCACCCTAGCCTTACCCCATCAGCAATCCCCCATCAGTCAACACATCACCATCAGCATTGGCCTGGTCAGCCAAATACCAAACCACTGTTATTCTGCAACACAACTGATCGCCAATGCCGACAAGGCCCTGTACCAAGCAAAAGCACAAGGCCGAAATTGTTCTTGTCAATATAAACCGTAAAACAAGTATTAACCCACAGAACAATACACTATCAACACTAGACACAATCCCAAGCTCAATACCATGGCCTCAGCAATGGAACCGTTCTTAGCACAAGCAGCCTACCCCATTATCCTTTAAGCGCATGGCTCGGCTCCTCAGAACGATTGCATCTGCCAGCCACTGCCATACGGCATGTTTGCTGTTGCTGATTTAGGGGATGAACCGATCGATCAGACACACTCTATAACGGCATGGTTCAGTCGAAATCATACCGAGGATCAGCAACGCCGCATGTTTAACCGCTCGGATCAGCTCCCCAATCAGCCACAGTAACAATGGGATGCAGATGCACCGCAAACTTTATCCAGAAACTTTCAGCGCCCATAGCCCTGCAAAATAAAGCTTTCAGGGATCAGCCATGGGTTGAACTATGGACATCAAGCTATCAAGTGAGGTCCCTAAGGGTAGCCTAAACAGTGCCATTGAGGTTGCTAGAGAATCTTAATGGTCACGCCATCGGTTGGTGTTTTCACCAGCCGATGGTACCCATAATACAAATAGGCCTTGCAGGGCACAGTATCTCAGGTGAGTCAGGCCACCGACATCCCCAAAAGCCATTCCTCACAAACCTAATGCGGCCATGGCGATTGCTTCCCCATGGCCGCACCGATGGTGCAATCGGCCATGGGGAAGGATTACCCAGCCTGATCAAATCCTTGCGCTAAAAGCCTGAGCATGATCGCCCCCCGCTCCAAGTCCGCATCACCTAACGACTCAAACTGCTGTCCTAGGCACTGTCCTAGACGGCCATAAACCTCCTCGGCCCGCTGATAGAACGTTGATTGCAAAGACACTTCCAACTGCCGACCATCCAATTTCGACCGCTGTTTCACCACAAACCTAGCTTTTTCCAACCGATTAATCAGTGCTGTTACCGAACCGCTTGTCAGCCCTAGTCGCATACCGATCTCCCCAGCACTGAGCGGCCCCTTCTCCAAAGCATTCACACAGCGCAAATCACTAGGATGAATACCTAGCTCTGCTGCCGCCGCATTGTCGAACCGATACATCGCCTCATAAAGTCGACGGGTTTCCTGCAAAACTTCCGCAAGTGGGTTGACCATAAACCTCGAAAGAATTTATCTTGATAATCAAGATAAATTATCCCATATCACCAAAATTCTGACCATGTGGACCCACCAGTATCAACAAGAAACCGAGCTAACAGCCCATGAGCTCTGGCCAGTCATCGCTAACATAGCGGGCTGGGTAGAGATCGATGAAAACATTGAAAATATTAGCGTTGAAGGTGTACCCGGAGAAGGTACTCAGTTTTACCTTAAGCCCAGGGGTGGCCCAAAGCTGGCATTCACAGTGGATAGGTTTCAACCGCCCACTGTCTATTCAGATGTTTGCACCATGCCCCTAGCCACCATGCAAACTATCCACAGGTTCTCACCCCAGGACCATGGCACTAGCATCAATATCCAGATTTCCATTGCAGGTCCACTAGCCCCTCTATGGGGACTGTTGGTAGGCCGAAAACATGCCAGCGGATTACCTCGCCAAACACAGCTCTTTATCAAAGCTGCCAAAGAGTTGAAAGGTAGTTCATAAAAGCAACAACAACGGACAAGATAGGTCCAAGGGCAAACGATGGATAGCCTCAACCCTGCTTCAAATATCCGTATATTTCCGATGATAGTGACGTCTAGAGACCTTGACGGTAAATCTTCTGACGTCCCAGAAGTAAATGACAGCACTGACCGGTTATCTTTGCCATCAGGCAGCTAGTTAACCATGATTTGCACGGTTGCATAGGCCGCAACTAAGAGTCTCTGAGGAGATACAGTCCCTGGAAACTCAGTGATATCTCTTTCGAATTAGTTTTCGCTAACTTCATACACTCCTAATATTGGCTGAGAGGTTCTCACGGATTCCCTCCTATTTCAGACCTCATACAATCGGCGTAGGCTTTGAACGAGTCAACGAAACCGATATCAGACAAGAAACCCATGAGTAATCAAGGAAACGCAACACCCATTCCTAACATT
>CALHGI010000298.1 GCA_938029995.1 uncultured cyanobacterium
CAATAATCGGAGGCCAGTACTCTCTTTAGTCCAATCCACCATCATTCTCCAACTAAAATGACGTTTAGTACAAAAGAACAAGCCGAAATCCTCATTATTGACGATAAGGTTGACAACCTCAATCTTCTTGCCAGCATGCTGTCCCAGGAGAATTATCGAGTTCGATGTTCAGCAAGTGGTGCATTTGCATTAGAAGTTATGGAAAGATTTAAGCCAGACTTGATCTTGTTGGACATTACCATGCCAGATATGAATGGCTATGAGGTCTGCCAAAAACTCAAGGCCAATGAGGATACCGCTGATATTCCCGTAATTTTTATCAGTGCCCTAAATGACAGTCTCGATAAGGTTCAAGCCTTCTCCGTCGGCGGTGTGGATTATGTGACAAAGCCCTTCGAAGTGTCTGAGGTGCTGGCACGGGTCAAAAATCACTTAAGCTTATGCCATGCGAAGGCGGAAATTATTAGCTTAAATCAAGACCTGGAGCATCGGGTTGAACTGCGCACGGCGGAACTGCAAGCCAGCCAGGCGAAGTTGCGTGAAAACGAGAAATATCTGGAACAACGAGTTAAAGATCGGACGGCAGAATTAACAGGAACCCTACAAGTATTACAAGAAACCCAAGCTCAGTTAATTCGTACGGAGAAACTGTCAAGCCTTGGGAAACTGGCTGGTGGCATGGCCCATGAATTTAATAATCCACTCACCTTTATTCGCGGGAATTTGGACCATATTCGCGATTATATCGATGACTTAATCGCCCTAGGGCAACTTTGCGAACAAAAGACAGACACGATGCCAGAGTTAAAACAATACCTGGCTGAAATCGATCTTGAATATATGCAGCAGGATATTCCAAAGGTTCTGTTTTCAATGGAATCAGGTGCCAATCGGATTGAACAGTTGGTTGATACGCTACAGCAGTTTGTAGGAGTAGATGAGGTTGGGGTGAAGCCCCAAGATTTGAATCAGTGTCTAGAGGAGACTCTACAATTTTTGAATACTCAAATTCCCCATTCTCTTGAGATTGTAAAAAGCTATCAGCCCTTACCGTTAGTGAATACTTATCCTGGGGAATTGGGCCAGGTCTTTTTGGCAATTCTGTCGAATGCGATCGATGCGACCCGCACCAGCCAAGATGATACGACTCAACAAATCACGATCTCAACGTTGGCGTTGTCAGAAGATTGGGTGAGCGTTTCGATTAGTGACACGGGGCCGGGAATTCCCGCTGACATTCAGGACAAGATTTTTGATCCGTTTTTTACGACTAAGCCAGTGGGGCAAGGGACGGGGATGGGTTTGGCATTGTGTATTCAAACCGTACAGGCCCACAATGGCAAACTATCTGTAAATTCGACCGTCGGCCAGGGGGCGACGTTTGTGGTTGAACTACCGGTCAAGGGACCGGAAAACGGTCATTCAGATCAATCCACCGATGAATCGGGCGCTATGACTATTCCATCTTTGGATGCGGAAAAGTTGACGCTACGCAGAGATGCTGCCGCTCCGTCGATGTGTTAAGCAACTTCTTGAAATTTCAGACGTAAATTCTGCTATTTGTATCTCTGTGCGATCGCAGAAATAGACCGATATTTGCCGTGATACTCACTAACAATTTACCATATGGGCATATTAGATAAATGTGCTTATAAATATGACTGACTCGTGTTTAGTGAAGTTGGGCGACCCTTATATAAAACTGTGTTCCCAGGTTAAGCCGGGGGATGTATTGGCATTTGCTACCTGTGATTTACCGGCCCATGTGGTGAAGCTGGCCACCCATTCTTGCTATGTGCATGTGGCTATTGTGCTGTCAGTGACGACCAATAATGAGCACCCCGATCCGGTCCTTATTGCTGAGTCTCATATTAATCTGACGTTGCCCAGTGAGGGGACGGGAAAAAAACAACTGGGGGTGCAGTTTCAGCGCTTGTCCCAACGTATCGTGGGTGGTAACGGCACGGTTTGGTGGGCTGCTCTAAAGAAACCTTTGAGTAAGGATGGCTTAGAGAAAATGCGCGGTTGGTTGCGGGATGTTGAGGCGAGGGCGGTACCTTATGATTTTTATCAGGCCACTAAGGTGGGTATCGGTGCTTTGGACAAAGTGGGTTTAGGGAATCGTCCTGATTTTAAGGCTTTGTTTTGTTCGGAGCTGGTGACCCGTGCTTTGCAAATTGCAGGTTGCATAGATGGGACAGTGAATCCGTCGGATCAGACACCTGGTAATGTAATGGGTTTTGATTGTCTGAAGGAGCCTGTTTTGTTAAGGGCTGGGGCTAAAGAGAGGATAATCTTGCATGTGTAAGTCACAATGTTCCAAGTGATGGAGAGTCTTGTGATAAATAACCTTTGCCCATTCTTCTAGGCTTTGGCAACCAGGGGTTGTCGTCGCACTAGCCAAATAAATCCGGCACTGGTGCCGAACATGAGTAATCCATAAACCAGCGCTGGAACTGCCATGGTGGGGCGATTGAGCAGGGTGGGTAAACTGGCGATGGTCCATGCCAGGCTGGTGCTTTGGATGCCCACTTCAATGGTAATTGAGCGGGTGCTTGGGCGATCTAGCTGGCCCACACTGGATAGGGCATACCCTAAGGCCATGGTGACCACGCTTAAGGCGATGGTGACTCCGCTTAAGGAGAGCGTATAGCGCTGCAGTGTGCTCCATTCTTGGGCAATCAGGAGGACCACTAGCAGGGTGATAAAGGCAATGGAAAACCATTTCACGCTTTTCTCCAGGGTGGTGGCTAGTTTTGGGGTGATACGTCGGGCCACCATGCCAATAATCATGGGCAAAATCACGATGGTTGACAGACGCATCACTGTTTTTATGAAGGGCAGCCTCAGGTCGGCAGATTCTTCTAAGAAGAATCCCAAGGCTAGATTGACCACCAAGGGAATAGAGAATACGGTCACCAGGCTGCTAAAGGCGGTGAGTGTTACGGATAGGGCGACATTACCTTTGGCTAAGTAGGTGAGCAGGTTGGATGTGGCACCGCCGGGGCAGGCTGAAAGCAGGACAACTCCTACGGCGAGTTCTGGAGACAGGGGAAAAACAAATGCCAGCACAAAACCGACCACTGGCACCATGACTAGCTGAGCGAGTAAGCCCAATATAACGGCCTTAGGCTCTACTAAGATTTGCTGAAAGTCTTTAATTGTGAGCCCCAAACCCATGCCTAAAAGAATAATAAACAGCGATAGGGGGAGTAGCGTTGTGGTCAGGAAGCTAGAGTCCATGGTGTATTGATTTCAGTTGATAATTGAGGGATGTAGCTTTCTAGAGAAGAGACTACGCTGATTGAATCAGCATGATTCAATCAATTGTTTGGCATCTTGCAAGTCAGGAAAATTGAATCCTTCGGTAAAGCTGTTATAGATTGGTGTGAGTAAGTCCTTGGCTGCTAAAGATTTTCCTTGTTTTGTCCATAGCTGTGCCAGGTCTTTAGCCGCCCGTAGTTCAAAGATTTTGGCGTGTTGCTGTTGAGCTATTGTTAGGGATCGTTGGAAAAGTATTTCAGCCTCTGTTTCGTTTTGAGGAACTGCGGTGAGCAAAACCTGTTTACCCATAAGGCGATAGGTATCGGCTTCAAACACTGCTTCGGTATTTTGTTTAATAATGAGGGGAATTTGGGAGAGAGTGGCTGAGCTAGCGTTTGATTGATTGACAGCAAGATAGGCTTCGGCGATACGATTTAAATAGCCGGTGGCATGAAGTTCTGCTCCAGATGCACGTCTAATGTCTAGGTTTTTTTGCATCTCAGCAGGTTTAGTGGCATCTTTCTTTGATAAACATAATGTGCAGTTGAGAAAAAACGTGGCAATGGTGGCGAATTGGGGAATATACCATTCTTTGGCCAGTTGAATTGCTGTTTCTAGCTGCTGTATTGCCTGAGAGAATTCTCTTAAATACATGTAAAGTATGCCGGAATAGGTGAGGCTACTTACCGTGGTTTGAGGGTGTGATTGTACTACATCTAATGCCAGCATATCATCCATGCCTTGGCGGGATTGTTCGAGGTTGCCCATAAAAAACAAAATCCAGGCACGGTAAGCCATTAGTGTGGCGCTGGGATCCTGGGAATGGCGCAGGGCAGCTTCTTTCGGCGTAGTGAGTTGACGATAGTAGGTGAGTCCTGCATCGGCATAGGTGAGGGCCTGGGGCAACTGCCCTTGATACATGAGGGTGCTAGCCAGAGCGTAGTGGGCATTGCCGAGCAGAATGGGTGTTTGAGTTTTTTCTGCAAGGGCGAAACACTGCTGACTCAGTTCCAGGGATTTAGCTAAATTGCCACTAATAAAGGTATGACGCCATAGACCTAATGTGGTGTCAAATTGTTCTGGGATGCTGCTGTTGTTAGCAAGGTGATGCTGGCAGAGTGTCTGGGCTCGTTTATAGGCCTGCCCTACTTCTGGTGCAGCTTGTCCCTTGAGGGTCATGAGGGCGGTGCCTAGAAGAGTTTGGATATTAAATTCTAGGTTTTTTTGCTCTGCGGGGTCTTTGACCTTGGGGAGTAACGTTAGTCCCTGGTGCAGGTGGTCAACGGCGGCGGCGTGGGCGTTACGTTTGAGGGCATTTTCTCCGGCCTGCTGTCGGTAGTGAATGGCTTTGCCGTAATGTATGCCCTGTTCAAAATGTAGGGCTAGCTGGGCTGCTATTTTGGGGGCTTCGGTGCCGTAGATTGTTTCTAACTGGGTTCCCAGGGAACGATGTAGCCGCACCCGACGATTTTTGGTCAGTCGTTGATAGAGACCTTCCTGGTACAGGGCATGGATAAAGCGATAGCGAGTGCTGAGGTTGCCATCGGGCAAGATTTCTACATCGTCGATGGTAATTAGATGGTTGAGCTGTACCAGGTCATCAATGTAGAGTTCTACCTGTTCGCTTTCCATGTTCAGGTTTGCCGCTACGGTTACCGATAAAAACTCGGCCCCTTCCACACTGGCGGTTTCTAAAATCTTTTGTTTTTCGGGCTCGAGGGCGTCGAACTGGAGGTTTATTAACTGCTGTAGGTTGTTGGGTACTGTCGTTGACGATAGATTTTGAGGGTTAAGATAGACCGCATCTGCCGAGTCGGTCGGTTTCTCAATCAGACTGTCCACTACATTGACGATAAATAGGGGGTTGCCTTCTGTGCGCTGATGAATTTTGGCGGCGACGGATACAGTTTTTTGTGGGTTAGATGGTGAGAACTGGTGGGGAAATCGCTGCATTAAATAATCTGTAATGGCCTGCTGGTCGAGATAGTTGAGGGCAATTTCCTGACACAGTGAGTGTAGCTGTAGCTTTTGCTTTGTGTGTTTGAGGGGATGGTTGGAGCCGTTGACTTCGGCGGGGCGATAGCTGGCTATGATCATCAGTCTGGCTGACTCCTGGCGGTGGGTCAGCATATCCAAAAGTTCAACCGTTGAGGGATCGCTCCAGTGTAAGTCTTCTAAGATCAGGACAAGTTGCCGATCACGGGTAATGATATCGAGCGCTTCTGCTAGTTCCCTCAGCCACCGTTCCTTGGGTGCTAAGCCCTGGGCCTGTAGCCTGAGCAGCTGATCAGGCGTGAGCAGGGGAGGCATTTGCATGAGCCAGCTGGGGGCATATTTCTCTAATACGCTGATAAAGGGTTGTCCCTCAGCGGTCAGACAAAACCGATTTAAGGCCTCTAATACGGGACGGTAGGCTTCACCAGCGCCATATTTTTCAATACACTGGCCCAGGGTGATGGAACAGTTGGGCCTAGTACTGACTTGGTTTATAAACGTTTCAATCAGCGATGTTTTGCCAATACCGGCTTCTCCGGTGAGAAAAACGAGTTGGCGCTTTCCCTGGGATGC
>CALHGI010000299.1 GCA_938029995.1 uncultured cyanobacterium
AGATTCCGCTGAACTTTGCTGTTACGAAAGGCTGACAAACATTGCGAATCATAAATCTCAATAAAAATTCACACTGCTTCGGCGGAACTTCAATAAAGAAGAAAATTGCCTTAGTTCAGGACATGTCAGTGGTGATCCCCCTGGATTTATTCGGCCAAATAGCCAAAATCTAGGAAAAAATCTCCTTTTTTTAATCAAATCATCCTGATGCGAAAGACTTCAGTACAAGCCCCTAGACTTTGGCTGGTGATGTAGCGTGTTGCACTCTTCCAAACCAGAGTGTAATAATCCTTGACCAGAGATAGAAATAACCGTAAAAATACGGCAAACTTCTTTGATTTATTGGTTGTTTGACAATTAAAGTCGGTATTTCTCCATAGACCCCTGATTAGGGGTTATCTGGATATGTACTGATCGCTCTAAGGGATGATCACATCGTTTTTGTGACCGTCCCTCGAGATAACGGCAAACAATTATTGAATGTTGCGTCCAGTTGTTTGAGGAAAAGGGTGATGTTTATAGTTATTCACCTTGTTGTTGGTGCCTTTGAGGGGTCATGAGAGTTTTGAAAAACCGTTCTAGAGGTGCCGTTCGGCACCTGCTCAAAACAATAAGTTTTTTCTTGGTGGGCGTGCTGATGAGCACGCTGCTAGTTTATGCCCATACCCCTGTAATGCCTGTAAGTGCGCAGGTTCAGGTTACTAATACGGCCTCTGGAGCCTTTGATGATCCGAGCAATCCCGAGCGTCCCAGGGTGGTTGCCCCCGGTAACACCACAACAATTGGGGTACCTCCGGTCGATAATCAGCTGCTTAGATTGACCAAAACGGCCGACAAATCCGCCGCTGAGCCTGGCGACGTGGTGATCTATCGACTGCTGGTAGAAAACTTGAGTGATGCTCCGGCCACACCATTAACCGTGGTGGATAACCTACCGCGAGGCTTGGAATATATCGAAGACTCGGTCAATACCGCTCCGACGCCGCCAAGCTTGACCTCCTTTACGGTCTCTGGACGACAGCTCAACTTTTTGTTTGACTCGTTAGCCGCTCAATCCAGCGTTCAGATTCTCTACGCCGTCACCCTAACCCCGGATTCCGTTCGAGGTTCTGGTGTTAACGTGGCCAGTGCCTCTGCCCCCGGATTCCCCACCGCCCAGGCTGAGTTTCGCTTAACGATTCGTCCTGGCATATTGTCCGACTGCGGCACCATCATCGGCCGCGTGTTTGTGGATAAAAACTTTGATGGCGAACAGCAACCCGGTGAGCCCGGTGTGCCCAACGCTGTTATTTACCTTGACGACGGCAATCGCATTATTGCTGACCCAGACGGATTATTCTCCATGGCTAACGTGGTGTCGGGTAACCGCGTAGGCGTTATTGACCTGAGTAGTTTACCGGGTTACACCTTGGCCCCCAACCTCTACCGCCTAGAGAACAATAGCCAGTCGAGACTGGTGCGCTTAGAAGCTGGTGGTCTAGCTCGTATGAACTTTGCAGTAACACCGACCTACGGGGAGGGGCAGAACTAATAATGAAGATGCGTCTGTTATCAAATTCGATTTGTTTAGGATTGCTCACCACCATGGTTGGGGTGATAGCACTACTGCAACCAGCCCGCGCGGCTCAAGAGCAGTCCGGTTCAACCGCCAATATTGTTGAACCTGAGTTGCTCCCATCAACAGATATCAAGCCCCCTGGGGTCGATACTGTCGAGGTCTTTGATGCCCAGGTCACTGTCGAGGCCTTTGATGACCAGGTTGATGCAGAGACCCTTGTGCCGCAGGTGGACATCCCCTTGGCAGTGGATAGTCCACTGCCAGTGGACACCCTGGATTTATTGGCCCAGGCCAGTGATGACCTGCCTAGCGATCTGCTTGACTCCGGCACGCTACCGGCGGAAGAAGATCCTGGGGAAGCGGAAGGGTTTATCGATGGCACGATTATTCGCGAGGTGCCCAGTACCCTGCCAGCCCTAATTAAGGATGAGCTAGGGGATGATCTGACCGTGGAAATAGTTCCCACGGGCGATTCATTCTCCCCAGCGGACGGTCGCTCCAGCCTCGGGCTAAAGGGGTCCATTTTAGATGGGTCGGGTCGCCCCATCCGCGAAGATGTGGTGGTAACCCTCACGTCTTCGGCGGGCACATTCATTGGTGCTGACTACGATATCGACCGCAGCGGCTTTCAGGTGCTGGCTCGCCAAGGTGAGTTTGAGGTTGAGCTGCGATCACCCCTAGACGCCCAGCGGGCAACTGTTCGGGCCAGTGTACCGGCCCGAGAGGCATTGGGCTTAGTGGGCGATGAAGAAACCGCACGACAGCCCGTGGCCGACCTGGATGGCTACACCCAGATTAATTTCACCACCGCCTATCGTCCATCGTTGGTGACAGGGGTGGTTGATTTTCGCTTTGGTCCGGGGGCAACTGATTTTTGGGGTCGCTATGCGGACTTCCTGGACCCGGACGACATTGGAGATTATGAAGCCGAGCTGGACGCGGGTATTTTTGCCACGGGGACCATTGGCAGCTGGTTATTAACGGCGGCATTTAACAGCGACCGTGCTTTGAATGAGCGCTGTAATGACAATCGTCTCTATCGGGATGTTCAAAACTGTGAGCAGGCCTATCCCACCTATGGCGACAGTTCCACCACTGACTTTTTAACGCCGTCCATCGATAGTTTCTACGTTCGGTTTGAGCGAGATTCAAACATTGTTGGGTATGAGCCCGACTTCTTTATGTGGGGCGATTACGACACAGCAGAATTTTCCCGGTTCTCCCAGGAATTTTCCGCCTTAAATCGTCAGCTCCACGGCTTTAAGGGGAATTACACCTTTGCCAATGGTCTACAGCTCACGGCGCTCTATGCCAATAATTTACGAGCACTCCAAAGGGATACCATCGTCCCCGATGGCACCAGTGGTTACTACTTCTTGTCCCGTCGCCTATTGTTGGCAGGCAGTGAGGATTTGTTCTTTGAAGTTGAAGAACTCAACCGGCCAGGAACCGTAGTTGAACGGGTGAGATTGGTGCGGGGTGTGGACTACACCATCGACTATGACCGCGGAGCCGTTTTATTTAACAGTCCGGTTTCTGCCGTAGATGCCAATCCCTTTGGTCCAGCCTTGGTGCGTCGCATTGTGGCCACCTACCAGATAGATGGCGATGACGATGATGGTGATTTGTTTGGTGGACGGCTGCAGTACAACTTTGACACCAGCCTTGACTCCCCCAGCTGGGTCGGTGCCTCAGCTATCTTTGAGGACCAGGGTGCCCAAGACTTTAGCCTGATTGGGATCGATGCCTTGATACAGCTGGGAGATAGTGGTGAGCTCATAGCTGAGCTAGCCCGATCTTCCCTGGATAATCCCACTACGGATGAAGAGGGTACGGCAATTCGTGTCGAGGCTAGGGGTAGCATTACCCCCGATTTGGCCGGTACTGCCTACTTTAGGGAAGCCGATAGTGGTTTCCGTAACACTGCCACCACCAGCTTTAGGGCCGGTCAGACCCGTTGGGGTGGACAGCTGGGCTACAACGTGGGCGAGAATACACAGCTGCAGGTGCAGTTTGATCGCGAACGAAACCAGGGGAATGAGGATCTGATTCCCACCACCCTAGATCAGCTGATTAATCCAGGCTTGGTGAGAGCTGACGGCGCAACGGTGAATAATTCCATCACCACTGTTCGGGCAGGAATTCAACAACAGATTGGTTCCTTGACGGGGAATTTGGATTGGGTCTATCGCGATCGCAACGACCGAGTGACCGGAGCCGACGTCGAATCTAGCCAGCTTTCCGCCGGGTTAACTTGGCCCCTAGCCGAGCGGGTTACCCTGCGAGCTCAAACGGACATCGCCCTAGACGACGAGGACGACGCCTACCCTGGTCAGACCGTGGTGGGTGTGGATTGGGACGTACTACCGGAGATAACCCTAAGGTTTGCCCAACGGTTCTTCCATGACGGTGACATCACTCCGGACGCCCTCACCACCGTTGATGCACTGGTGAACTATGACCTGACCGATAACACCCAGCTAACCGGTCGTTATTCGGTCCTAGGCGCAAACAATGGCATGAGTAGCCAAGGGGCATTGGGGTTAAACCATCGGATTAACCTGGCCCCAGGGTTACATGCCGATTTAGGCTTCCAGCGGATTTTTGGAACCAGCCTGTCCTCCCTGACCGGAGGTAACCAATTTGTCCAGCCCTACGCCGTGGGACAGTCAACGGCTTCCCTGGGGTTGGTCAGCGGCACCACCTATACCCTGGGGTTGGAATACACCGACAACTCAGCGTTTCAAGCTAGTGGCCGGTTTGAACACCGGGATTCGGAAGATGGTAGCAACACCGTCGTGACCGCATCGGCAGCCGGTAAGCTTTCCCCGGCCCTAACCACATTGGCCCGGTTTGAGCATGCCAACTTTGCCAACCAAACGATTACGGATCGGCTGAACAGTTCCACCAGTGCTCGCCTGGGACTGGCCTACCGTAATCCCCACAGCGACAAGTTCAACGGATTGTTGAGCTACGAATATGCCATCAATCCCTCCAGTACCCCCAATGCCCTGTTAGTGGGAGCGGGGTCAGATTCCATCCAGGAACATACCCTGGCCCTAGAGGGCATCTATGCCCCCAGTTGGCGATGGGAATTTTACGGTAAATACGCCCTGCGGGCGACCAATGCTGACCTGGATTCCCTGGGGGTCACCTCCTCCAATGCGATTCACCTGGGTCAGTTCAGGGCCACCCACCGATTTGCCTATCGCTGGGATATTACCGGAGAAGTCCGCTACATTACCCAGCCTGAAACCAACTACGACGAAGTGGGATTTGCCCTGGAAGCCGGTTACTACATGACGCCGGATTTACGCCTCGGCGTAGGCTACAGCTTCGGCAGCGTCAACGATCGCTCCCTTGGGGGCAGTGGCTACCGGTCTGACGATGGCCCCTACCTTGGGGTAACCTTCAAGGTTAACGAGCTGTGGGATCAGTTCGGTCTGCAAGAGATCGCCCCTGAACAGCAGGATGAGTCATTGGTGGAGGCGGATAGTTCGCCACCAACCGGCGTTCCGGTCAGTAGCGTTCCGGCATCACAAACAGAAGTTCTACAAACAGAAATCCCACAGACAACCGACGGGGGTGAGGAGTAATGAAATCCACCATGCACATGTCCAAACTGGCCAAACTAGTCGGAACGACGGCCCTGGCCGTAACCCTGCCCCTGGCAGCATCCACGGCCCTGGCCCAAGAGGTGCCCACGCCCTATTCCATCATCGTCAATTCGGCTGGCGATGGGGAGATTCGGCCGGATGATGCCCTCACCCTCCGGGAAGCCATTGAAGTGCTTAACGGCACCCTGCCAGTGGCTGAACTGAGCGCGGTGGAGCGGACGCGGGTAACCCCGGCGACGAGCCCAGTGATTAATTTCAACTTGGCCAATGACACCACCATTGCCCTGGTGGAACCGCTGCCGCCCATTATGGCTCCGGGCACCTTGGTGGATGGCGCTAGCCAACCCGGTTATGGCCCCGTTTCCACCACCGACACCATGGTCACGCCGGTCCCCACCCCCATTGTCTCCCTCACTCCGGCCTCCGGGGCCGAAGTTCTACGGGGACTCACGATTACGGCGGATGATGTGACGGTGCGTGGCCTCAGCCTTTATGGGTTTTCCTCCAGGCATCGTTCCACCCAAACCACCCCCCCGGCCGACATTTTTATTACCCATGTGACTCCACCGGTGGATGCGGGTTTACCAGATACCCCTGGTTGGCGAACGCTTCGCCCCGATGAAGATTCGGACGCACCGGTGGGTGTGGTGGTTGAAGACAACTGGTTGGGTATGTCGCCATCGGGGCAAATGCCGTCGGAGGAGCAGCTATCTGCCCTGGGCGTATTTGTTTTTAATGGTCTAGATACGGTCATTCAGCGCAAC
>CALHGI010000300.1 GCA_938029995.1 uncultured cyanobacterium
GATGGAGTAGGGCATTTTGGGCCCTGTCAAAATGATGTCCATTTGAGAAGGACGTTGCTTGAGCAGCTCTAGCACTTCTGATTCTGGAATCAGGCCGTAGTCAATGGCCAAACTCAGTTCGTCTAGCATCACTAGGCCGTACTTGTCGCCGTCTTGGACAACTGTTTTTACATAACTCCACAGCTCACTTACTGCGGTCTGGGCATCGTCCGTGGTTTCAAAGATGCAGCCTTCATAGCTGCAGCGTATCCAGTCTAGGTTTTGGCCCATTTGGGTGATGTGATTTGGGCCTTGATCAATGCCCCCTTTGAGAAACTGGGCGACTAGCACTGACATGCCTTGGTCGGCGGACCGCAGTGCCTGGACCATGACATTGGTGAAAAAACTACGATGGACCGATGTGAAGACCCGCAGGGAGCCTTCAAGTGCCTGTAGAAACGGATGACGCTCCCCTTGGGAAATAATAGGTGGGGCATCGGCGGTGGCGGGAATTCGGGTGGGACGGCGGGTATCGTGGGTTACCCTCAGCTGTTGAACCATAAAACGCTATATCTAGTAGCACTTTTGTTAGTGTCGCCCTAAATATAGCGCATGCGGGGAGGATTTATGTAGCGGCTTAACATGATGCAGTTCCGCTTGATGTGGGACGTTAAATCTTCCTGAAGGGCGTTAGAAAAAAATGGGGGAGGCTAGGGCTACTGAGGCCACTAGGGTAAGGGTTGCGATCGCAACCACCACAGTCAGCTTGTCTGTTTTAACGCGTTTTTTCATCACTCACCTCATCGGTTGTTGACAGGTGCTAACAGGCCGCCATCCTAGCATGGGGTCTGGGGAGGGCTACAACACAGCCTGCCACCGCCAAAGCAAGCTATGGTCAAAAAATGTTCTTTTTTCTTAAGCAACCATGCTGAAAGCGATTTTATTTGATTTGGATGGCACCCTGGCCCATACCGATCCCATTCACTTCCAAGTTTGGCAATCTTTGCTCGCGCCCCACGGAATGACGGTGGACCAGAAATTTTATGATTGCTTTATTAGTGGCCGACTCAACCCCGATATTGTGCGGGATCTGCTGCCAACGTTTTCAGTGCGCCAGGGCCGTATTTTCAGTTCAGACAAGGAAGCTCGGTTTCGGCAGATGGCTGCGGACCACCTGCAACGTATGCCCGGCCTGACCGATTTTTTATCCCACATAGAGCAGCAGGGGTATGCTACGGCCCTTGTCACCAACGCCCCCCGTTCCAATGCCGAATTTATGCTGAGCACCCTAGCCCTAGAAGGGGTTTTTCACCCCGTGATCATTGCCGATGATTTACCCAAAGGTAAACCCGATCCGCTGCCCTACCAAACCGCATTAGACCAGCTGGGGCTACAGCCAGACGAGGCCCTAGTCTTTGAAGATTCACCCACCGGAGTCCAGGCTGCAACAGCAGCAGAGATTCCCACCATTGGCATTACCTCTAGCCACAGTGACGCGACCCTATGCCAGCTAGGGGCAATGTTCACTATCGCCGATTTTACCGATAGTCGCCTGTTGACCTATGGCCTTCAGCCTGTGATTCGATAAATGTATGGATCGGATGCCCCAAGAGACTGCGCTACCCAGGTTCCAGGCATGACTGTGGTGTGTCAAACCTATGGACGTAACGCTATCTGCTGGGCCCGAGCGTTCCAAGGCTGTCCCATGGCTGCCCATGAATCTAGACAGATTATCCTGGTGGACGCTTGCAAGGACAGTACAGACTCTTAGATGGTAGGAATGGATTAGTTTTAGATTTTCACCATGAGCAATGCCCCTGACGATCAGCCCCAAACTGTTCAGGACCGTCTAGCTAGGTTAAGGCACCTAGCCCAGGCCTTTCCCAAGGAACAGCGCGAAGATGTCCTGCTCGAACTCGACGATCTAAGCGCCGATTTACGGGCTGATGGTGCCAGCCTGCCCACACTGCACGCACGGCTCAAACGTTTAGCCGCCATCGCTATGATGGCCCGCATGTTTGCCACCAACAATCAGCAGTCGATTGAAGAGTTTGCCAGTAATTTGGTGGACTTAACCAAGGCAACCAAGGTGGGTGAATAGCAGGGCAAGGGGCAAAGCCTAAGCTTAGTTGTCTTTTAATAGTAATAATTGCGCACGGGTAACGTATGGTCTTGCTCTACCCAAATTTGGGCGTTGACCGGTCCGTAATGGTGTCGCAGCGCACTTTCCACCCGTTCGCCGATGGTACGGGCCATGCCTAGAAACTCTGGGTGCACCGCTAGGTAAAGCTCGATCCAAACCTGGCGACCCACCATCCCCCTTGACCGGATCCGATTGCAACGGGTGACACCTTCTACGGTGGTGACCACCTGGGCAATGGCTTCGGGGGCAATGGCGGTGGGCCTGAGTAACGTCGGTAATTGGGTGTTGAGGACGCGCCAGAAGCTGTGGAGGGTAAAAATAAGCAGTGCGATCGCAAGTAGCGGATCAAGCCAACTATAGCCGCGCCAAATACCCACCAGCCCCAACAACACCAAGATACTTAACCAGCCATCCCCCAACACATGCTGGGTCGTCAGCTTGAGAGCTAAACTCTGTAAATAGCGCCCCTGATAGGACACCAACAAGGCCAAGGTGAGGGCAATGGCCACCATGGCTGCCATCAGCTGCATAAGAACAACGGTCACTTCCACGGGAAAGGGCAGCGAAACCTGCTGCATGGCCGATTCAAACTGACCCAAAGCAACCATCAAGACACTGACGCCGAAAAAACCCAACAGGGCAGCCAAAATTAGCGCACTGCCCACTTCCCCCCGGCCATGGCCCCATATCTCTCGTCCCAAGGGCCGCTGCGTCGAAGCCACTGCAGTCAAACTAAGGCCCGTACTAAAAACATCAATCAAGGTGTGGAGAGATTCCGCCAATAAACAAACCGATTGGCTTGTCCAACCAGCCGTCACCTCAATGGTCAAAATCACTAAATTAGCCCACAGCATCATGAGCAACAGGCGATAACACGTTTGCCGTTGTTGCCCAGCATCTATGACCATGGATTACCCATCAACCAGTTGAGCATATTCAATGCCGTCTCCCCTGCCAAGGGACCATATCACGGGAAGCAGAGCGTCATCAAAAAAATGCACCCATGACCTATAGAATGCCGCTAAAATTTCTTACATGACTAACCACAGGCTGGAAAGATCCTACTGAAGCGACGATCTTTTGCCATTGAGTTAGAAATTTATATAACAGACTGACTTAACCAAAGACCTTGACAGCCAAGTCAGATGTTCATCAAAAATTTAAATGCAGAAAGGGTACCGACGACTGGCCGTGTTTCGTCTCGGTACCCTCACTGGTTCGCTCCTCACACACAATAGTCAGTTTAGGTCATATAGCGGAATTTGTCATCCCTGACCTAAATTTTCATGTCCAAACCCCCCAAAATGCGCTAAAAGTACTCCGCTAATTGATACCCCAATCTTCCATTTATCAATTGTTTCAGCACAATTTGAGTTGATATGAGCCAACGACACAAGGTTTCCGCTGCGGGGGAAGCCGGTGTCGCGGCACCGGTACATTTTTCCAAGACCACTACTAGCTGCTGAGACATTTGTAATAGTTGGGGCAGCGTCGCCTCATCCCAACCATCGCAAATGTCTAATAAACCGTGAATCAATTCATCCACAGGAGAGCCCGACAGACGGAATGGGCTGTTAGATGGGCTGGCAGACGGTGATTGGGGCACTCCACCCATCTGCCGGTAACGAGCTTGCCACCGACAACACCGCTCATATCCAGACTGCAACTGCCATAGCTGTGCGGGCTCTAAGGCATAGGGCTGATCATGGCCTACCCGCAGTAACGTCTGCGGAGTTAGCTGCTGTTGCCATTGGTCCATGCCCTGCTGGGAGATGACAAACTCAAGCCAACCATCCTCATTCTGGCGAATACTTGACCATACTGACGGTGTTGCTTGCTTGAGCAACACCGTCAGTAAATTAGATGCAATTTTATCCGCCGGTTGCTGCCAGATGTTCTCTAATTTCCGTGAAATTGCAGAAACATACGTGATGCTTTCTTTACGATGAAGTTTTTTTAAGGGAATATTCTGATGACAAATATGTGTGGTTTTACCGATGCTTAATAAAACCGCTGAATATCTAAGGGGAGTATGAAGGTTTGACTTAGATAATGCTTGATTGATGGGATTGATAACTTCAATCGAGGAAGCTAAATCAGACAATAATGTCCGTTTTAACGAAACCATGTCATATTATTTGTATTAACTGAGTAAAAATACAGAGTGCTTTCCAGGCACCCTTTTTTCTAAACTAGTCCCAGATTAGTTGCCTATTAGGTTTCAATTACATCCTTCAAGAAAAGCTGAAGTAAGTATAAAGAAGTCAATTACGGGATGCCAATCAGATTAGTCGTTTGTATTAATGTACTTGATGTATTTGTTTCGTATACTGATCGTGGTTTTACGGTTGACAGATACAGTGAATCCTTAGTTCTTGACATAGGGCTTTTAAATTACTTCTTTTTAAATTTCATACAAGATTGCATTCAGGGTGGATCGATAACTGGGGTTTTTAAAACCAAGCGTTCCCCAGCTTATTTTTGTGGCTAAAAACTCTATGGCTTGACACTAGGTAAATGACACTATCTGAATTATCAACAACTTCCAGTACCGTCCCCATGACCTCATCTCTCCCAGCAGATGACGCTCGGCCATTTCATGTATGGCAACGCATCCTTGATTGGGCTCAAGAGCACTATCGATGTCGCACCTTCAGTAAAGATGAGCGAATTCCGACACGTCCGGGGTTGCTTTATCTAGTGCAACAGGGTGCCGTGCGTTTAGTTGGAAGCGCACAGGTTAGTGCCACCCTCAAGCAGCAAAAGGCATCGTCCGCCAGGGTTCCTTTGGTGGCTGCTGAAGAAGCCTTTCTTGGATTTGTTGGGGCGGGTCAGCCATTTGAAATCGTTGCCCAGCCACCGTTTACCCTACAGAGTTTTTCCCACGTCGATCAGACCACCATTGTCTGGCTCTACTGGAATGATTTGGATACGTGGCCCCATTTTCGCCGTGAGGTTTTAGATGCATTTCGCCGTCAGCATCAGCGCAAGCTGCTGTGGCTAAGTACTTTGGGGCAGCGCCGGACTATCGATCGGCTGTTGGGCTTTTTGACCTTGTTGGTCGATGAGTATGGTGAGCCCTGTGACAATGGCTACTATTTACCCTTTCCCCTAACCCATGCCCAAATTGGTAGTGCCATTGGTTCTACTCGGGTCACGGTCACCCGTCTCATGGGCAAACTGCGCCAGCGTGGTTTAATCCAAAGCCACGGCGAAAATCTCATTAGCATTCCCTTTGGTGCCAGCCTAAAGCAGCAGGGTTAACTTAACAGTGTCATCCTAGGATGGCGATCATTCACCCTACCTTCAGTCGAGTTTGTGTCGCTAAGATAGTTCGTTTGGGACTACCGAAGCGGCACAAACTTGTCTTTGTTTAAGCCCCTTTGGACTAGCCAAGGGGTACACCGCCGCGATGAAGGCCGCCTTGGGATGCCGCAGGCGGATGAAATCCCAGCCGCGATGAAGGCCGCCTTGGGATTCGCAGGAGTGCAAATCCAGCCGTGCTCAAGGCCGCCTTGGGATTATCGCAGCGGTGCAAATCCAGCCGTGCTTAAGGCCGCTTGACCCTCGGCCGATAGAATTAGCTCCCCGTAGGCACGGCCAATGGGAGCCTGGGTATTAGCCACGATATAAATCTGACGGGACAGGGGATAGTCCCCGGATGAGAATCCTTTTAAGTTAGGTTGATTCCGCTGACTGGGGCAGTTTTGTAAATCAACGTAGGGGAGTTGATAGGGGGGCTGCTGATCGATGGACAGGGGTTTGACCGTGCATTGACCCACCACCTCGGGGGCTGATGCGAAGTAAATAGCGCCGGGGGTATTGGCCGTTAGGCGCAGGGCGGCGGTGGTGGTGGCGCTGCGTTGTACCTTGCTAGCTAGGGCTTCTCCGTTGAGGACGGTCTGGCTGAAGAATTGAACCGTGCCTCCAGAATCACTGCGGGAAATGGGCACCACGGGTAAATCGGGACCCCCGAGTTGCTGCCAGTTGTTGGTTCGTCCCGTATAAATATCCCTCAGTTGTTTTAGGCTTAGGTTGACAATGGGTAGCGCTGGATGGGCGACGACGGCAACCCCTTCGATGGCCACTGGAATTTCTTCTAAGGTGATGCCCTGTAGTTCGGCCTGCTGCTTTTCCTGGTCCTTAAGGGGGCGCGATGTCTGGGCAAAATCTAACTCCCCAGCTAGCAGCATTTGGATTCCTGTGGATGAGCCAGGCTCTTGGTTTGGGGGGGCTTCATATCTGAGCTGTAATCCCGGCAGGGCCTGCTGCAATTTGGGGTCAATCACCCCTCGGATGGGTGCCCATGTGGTGCTACCGCCATATCTAAATTGACCTGACGGTACTTCAACATCTGTAAAGTTGGTGGATGACTTGATGGTGGATAGTTGGGGTTGGCTGATGCCCAGCTGTCCCCTTTGTTTTAGGAACCAGCCTCCGCCTGCGATCGCAGCTACCAAAAACATCAACCCCAACATCCACGGTCGCACAAACCCTTTTTTGGGAGACCCCATGGGCTTTGGGGATGCTGTGGGGGGTGGCGCGGGTGACGCCGCCACCACCGGCCCAGGTGATGCTGGGGACACCGGCAGTGGAGGTGGGGGTGATGCTGGCGCCGGTGGGGCTGCCCCTACAGGAGCATTGGGCGCTGGGCCTGTGGCGGCCCTAGGGCGCTGGCCCTTCGGCGCTGCCGGAGAGATCATCAGGGCGTTTAAAGTATCCTGGGCATTGCCATAGCGATCTTGGGGACTCGCGCTCAGTAGTCGATCGAGGACGGTGGCTAGATTGCTGTCCTTGAGGGCCACATGGGGTTGCCACCGCCAACGGTTACTGTAGCTATCAAATAGTTCCGTGGTCTCTTTGCCGGTGAGTAGAACGATGCAGGTAACGGCTAGGGAATAGAGATCGGAGGCGGGAAATACCTG
>CALHGI010000301.1 GCA_938029995.1 uncultured cyanobacterium
TGCCCATAAGAGCAAACTGCTCTAAAAACTTGGGCCGACAGTCAACGTTGGCCCCCACATCCAAAATTAAAACAGGCTTGCCCGCCACCGACGTGGGAAATACAGCACCAATGGCAGGACGGTCAATACCCTTAATACGACCTAGACGCAGCAGGGCAGCCGCCATAGCCGCCCCGGAATGACCCGCGGACACCACCGCATCGGCCCGCCCCTGCTTCACCATGTCCATGGCGACGTTAATGGAGGCCTTACGTTTCTTACGCAAAGCGCTCAGGGGCTCCTCGTGCATTTCAATGGTGCCTTCCGCAGGCACAATCTCAACCCGACTTAAACTATCAGGGTCGGCGACACAGGATCTTATTTTTTCAGGATCGCCGACAAGCAGGATTTCAACACCTAGCTCTTCCCTTGCCCTAATGGCTCCAGCAACGATTTCAGCAGGCGCATAGTCCCCCCCCATTGCATCTACTGCGATCCGCGCTTGAGTTAAGCCCATCGAATTGAATCTATAGAAACTTTAAGAAATTCTATCAGACTGAAACCGAGTGAAAATCTGCAAGTGCGATTTTCTAACAAAAGCTCAGTCAAAAGTTTCTAAATCTTCCGACAATTGGGTCGACTTTGGATGTATGCGCAGATACAAACAAAGCTAGCAGCGGCTATGGTTTTGCCGAGCGGTAGACCAAAGACCTACTCTTCACCCGGTTCCACAATTCGCTGGAATAGATAACCCGTGCCCCGTGCCGTCAAAATTAGCTCAGGGTTACTCGGATCATCCTCTAGCTTGGCCCGCAATCTGGATATGTGAACATCCACCACTCGAGTATCCACATGGCGCTCAGGGGTATAGCCCCAAACTTCCTGCAAAATTTCAGAACGGGAGAAGGGCTCACCGGAACGGCTCACCAACAGCTCTAGCAAGCTAAACTCCATACCCGTTAGCCGAATGCGTTCGTCACCCTTATAAACCTGGCGCTTGTTGGTATCAATGCGAATATTATTGATGCTGATGACACCAGAGCTGGGGATACCGGAAGTCCCAGTCTTCTCTACCCGGCGCAGCACCGAGCGAATTCTGGCCTCTAGCTCCTTGGGGGAGAAGGGCTTCACCACATAGTCGTCAGCACCCAGCTCTAAGCCGGTAATGCGATCGGCCACATCCCCTAGGGCCGTTAGCATAATGATAGGAATATCAGACTCTTTGCGTAATTCCTGGCAAACACCGTAGCCATCCAGCTTAGGCATCATCACATCCAGCACCACAAGATCAGGAATCTCATGCCGAAACGTATTTAACGCCTCTTCACCATCAGCCGCAGTAACCACGTCATAACCAATCATAGAAAGACGAGTTTCTAAAATGCGACGAATACTGGCTTCGTCATCAACGACCAAGATTTTCTCTTTTACGCTTTCCAAAGTTTCTTGAACTCCTACATAACGGCAACGGCAGAAGACTTCGACCGTTGAAGGGATAGACGATAGCTCTATGCCCTTGAAAAACCGACAGCTTCACCACTGGACAAACGTTTCAAACATAAAGAATGAAATGCAGTGGTGGAAGGACTCCTGATTAAATTACTTATCAGATATTATTTAAGATACCTAACATTGAATTAATTTTTACAGGCCATGGCCCTGTATTGCCAAGCTTTTCAACGTTTCTTAAGGTTGTTGTCTATAAATTATCTTTTTTGGGCTATATTACCGTTTTTTTTTCGGTGACAAGATTTGCACAGGTTTGCTTAAAGATTTCAGAGTTTGAGGCGAGCGTTTCCACGAAGTTTTCGTCTCTGCTAACCTTGACCATGGGTATGTAGTTCATATGTTTTATAGCTAGACATGGCTAAGGCGCGCTCGGTGTATGTGTGTAATGAATGCGGGGCAGAATCGCGACAGTATTTTGGTAAATGTGCCGTATGTGGCAGTTGGAACTCTTTGGTAGAGCAGATCGTGGAGCCTGCTGCCACCGCTGCACGTCCGGGTCGCCGTAGCAGTAACGGGGCCAAACGAGCCGATAGTCACCCCCGTCTTGCCAAAACCTTTAGCCAAATTGTTGATCATCCCCAAAGCCGCATTAGCTCTGGCTACAGTGAGTTAGACCGAGTGCTGGGGGGAGGCATTGTGCCCGGTTCCTTGGTCCTTGTGGGGGGAGACCCAGGGATTGGGAAGTCCACCCTGCTGTTGCAAACGGCCAATCAGTTGGCGGCCCAAGCATCGGTGCTATATGTGTGCGCCGAGGAGTCAGGGCAGCAGGTGAAGCTGAGATCACAACGCCTGGGGATAAATCGAGGCGCTGGGGTGAAGGGGAAAAAGCACCAGGGGGAACAGTCTCCCGTGGAGGAGAACGTTCTGACAGCCCACGCGTCACCAGAATCCTTATATCTTTTGGCCGAGACTGATTTGGAAACCATCCTGGCGGAATTAGAATCTTTGCGGCCCCGGGTAGCGGTGATCGATAGTATTCAAGCGTTATTTTATGGCCAACTAACATCTGCACCGGGCTCGGTATCCCAGGTCAGGGAATGTACATCGGCCCTGATGCAGCTGGCGAAACGGGAGAATATTACCTTATTTATCGTGGGCCATGTGACGAAGGAAGGGGCCATTGCCGGACCAAAAGTGCTGGAGCATTTGGTGGATACGGTGCTTTATTTTGAAGGGGACCGGTTCGCTAGCCATCGGTTACTGCGCTCGGTTAAGAATCGATTTGGTGCCACCCATGAGCTGGGGGTATTTGAGATGGTGGCGGAAGGATTGGCAGAGGTGACGAATCCCTCCGCCCTGTTTATGGGAAATGGGGACGAACAGGTCCCTGGGATTTCCACCATTGTGGCCTGTGAAGGCTCCCGCCCCTTAGTGGTGGAACTACAGTCCCTGGTGAGCCCCACTAGCTATAGCTCTCCCCGACGCACCGCCACCGGGATTGGCTACAATCGCTTGCTACAGATTTTGGCTGTGCTGGAGAAACGGGTGGGCATTCCCCTTTCTAAGTTAGATGCCTATGTGGCGTCATCAGGGGGGTTGAGCGTGGGGGAACCGGCGGCGGATTTGGGTATCGCCATTGCGGTGGCTGCCAGCTTTCGAGATCGCATCGTCGATCCAGGTTTAGTCCTCATTGGGGAAGTTGGCCTGGGCGGACAGGTCCGCCCCGTATCCCAAATAGAACTGAGGCTGAAGGAAGCGGCCAAACTGGGCTTTAAACGGGCCTTGGTGCCCAAGGGTCAGAAAATGCCAGGACTGCCCTTGGAGATTACTGAAGTGGCCAGAGTTGTGGATGCGATCGCGCAAGCGCTGACTAGTCAGGTCGCAACCGCCCTCGCATTTGAGGTTGATACTGCCCCATAGCCCTTGCATTCTGCCCCCATGACGGACATTTTTTCATTCATTTTTGAGCAGCTGAGTAACCTCTTCACCGCCAGGCTATTCAGGCTGGGGGACGATACGGAAATCACCCTCAAGCTCCTGTTGATTTTGTCCCTATGGCTCACCTTTATTTTGTTTGCCATTGGTTTGGTAAAACGATTTCTCAAACGCCATCTACTGGCGGGCATTGATGCCAATAATCGGGAAGCCATTGCCACCCTAGTAAGTTACGCCCTAGGTGCCATCGCCATCCTCGTCGCCATCCAAAATTCCGGCATTAACCTCCGCTCATTAGGCATTGTGCTAGGCGGCTTGGGTGTAGGTATTGGCTTTGGTCTACAACACATAGCCGATGACTTTATCAGCGGTCTAATCATGTTGTTTGAGCGCACCCTCAAGGTCAATGACCTGGTGGAATTAGACGACTATCGGTTTGAGGGGCTGGTGGGACGCATCGTAGAAGTCAACCTCAGGTCCACCATCATCCGCACCCTAGACGATGGCGATGTGGTCATCCCCAATAATCAACTGATCAAAAACCGAGTCTTAAATTGGAGCCACAACACCTCCATTGCTCGCCTCAAAATTCCAGTTGGTGTGTCCTACGACAGCGATCCCATCCTAGTCACCGAGCTACTGCTCAAATCCGCCCACATGGAACCCGCAGTATGTAAACAACCCATGCCAAAGGCCATGTTTATGGCCTTTGGCGAAGATGCCCTCCAGTTTGAACTGTGGGTGTGGGTGGACGTCAACCAACGCTTCAATGTTCAAAGTTCAATACATTTCACCATCGAGTACAACCTGCGGCAGCACAATATCGAAATTGCCTTCCCCCAGCGGGACGTGTGGATTCGCAACATGCCACCCCAGCCCAACAACAACGATAAAATTCCCCTCTTTAACCGCCAACTGGCCCTGAAGCACCGCCCCTCATTACCAGTCCAAATCAGCCTCAAAGACATGCTCCGCCAAGTCAGCTACTTTGCTAACTTTACCGATCTAGAAATTCGGCAGCTCATTGAGATTGGCCATCGTCAGCGCAGTCCAGCCGGAACTACCCTATTTCACGAAGGCGACGCAGGCAACTCGTTCTACATATTGCTGGAGGGCAAAATCGACATTCTGGCGGAAAAACTAAACCGCCACCTCGCCACCATTGAACCAGGTCAATTTTTTGGTGAGGTGGCTCTGCTACTTGGGGTGCCCCGTACCGCCATGGCTCAAGTATCAGAAAACGCCCTGCTATTTGTTATCAACCAGCCCAGCTTCTCTGAACTATTGCGACGCTATCCCGAACTCTCCCACCAAGTCGTCCAGACCATGGCCCAAAATCGAGATGAACTCGCCAAACGACAACGGGAAATGCGCGATCTCAACCTAGTAGATTCCAGCGAAGACGACGCCAACCCAGTCATCTGGGCCAGAAAACGCATCAAACGAATGTTTGACCTATAGCCGATTGAGGCGTTCAACCGCCCTAGGCCTGTTGCATACAACGTCGCAGCTTAAACCCTCTCAAAGCTCCGCAGCATCAAGTTCTTTGAGAACGGCGCGTAATACGCCACTAAGTATTAGCTCCCACCCACCCAGCTATCACCAGCCCAGCGACTGAACCTAATCTTGGTCGTCACATACCAAGGCCACTGGTAATGCTCAGCGATCAGCCACAGCACGATGCCAGCGTGGGCC
>CALHGI010000302.1 GCA_938029995.1 uncultured cyanobacterium
TTGGGGCGTTGCTACTGTTTAATCACACCCTGTCTACTGTATCGATTTTGGGCATTGTCATTCTCTCTGGGGTTTCACTATCGGCGGCAATTCTGTTGCTAGAGCTGATTTTAGCAAAGCGAAAGGAGGGAGTGCCGCGTGCGATCGCAATCCGTCAGGCTGGCCCTATCCGTCTTAAAGCCATTGTGATGACGACCGTCACTACCCTGATCGTCATCGTCCGATTAGCCTTCTTCCCAGAAACGGGAATGGATGCATATTCACCTATTGCCACCGTTATCTTGGGTGGTTTGGTGATGTCTACGGTTCTCACCTTAGTTGTAGTTCCGGTGGTTTATTCCTTTGTGGATGATGCGACAGAGACATTCAAACGCCTGAAACAACCCTCAAAGCGAAAGCCGCTAGGCCGCGCAAAGCTTTCTTAGAAACGATAGACCCAGGGACTAGCTAACTGCATCATAAAATTAGTTGCAAGATACAACTAATTGGTTGCATAATCGAACTATTCGTTTGATGTTATCTGTGTGCCCAATTCTCCTGATTTACAAGGTCAGTTAATAGCGCTAATTCGTGCATTTGGTTTACACCGACCGGACCAAACACCCTGTGGTCAGCCGGTAACGGTGGCAGAGGCCCATGCCCTGATGGAGCTATCTAATGGGCAATCGCTGTCTCAAAATGAACTATCCACACGTCTCAGCCTAGAAAAAAGCACAGTCAGCCGCCTGGTCAAAATCTTAGAACGACGAGGATGGCTCCAACGCAGTCGGAGTGAAGCAGACCGTAGAGTAATGCAGCTGACACTAACAGATGCTGGGCAACGCGCAGCAGATCAACTAGCAACCGCACGTCGAGAAAAGTTTGATCGCATCCTCTCTGCAATTCCCAAGGAACAACAGACAGTTGTACTCAATTCCCTAAACATTCTTGTGGAGGCTATCCATACAAGTGAATAATCCACTGATCCATCGGCCAAAATTTGTTTGGCTAGCGTGCCTGATTTCTCTATCCATCGTTATTGGAGCCGGTCTACGGCAGATTGTTCTTCATCAGCGACAGGCTGAAGTGGCTATGCGAGGGGCACAGGTAATGCCCTTTGATTTAGAAAAAACAACCCACCACTTTGAGCCATTGCCCGACGGTGGACTGCAAACCGTAATTGCTGATGCCCCCATAGATCCCGAGCAAGTAAACCTTATTCAGAGTCACCTTGAAGCAGAGACTGCTAAATTTAAAGCCGGTGATTTTTCTGATCCTGCCGCTATTCATGGGGAGGCCATGCCTGGGTTAAAACAGCTTAGAGCGGGTTACCGTGACATGACAGTTGAGTACACAGCGCTGCCAGATGGCGGGCAGATTCGCTACACCGCTCAACAGCCTGCCCTTGTTACAGCCGTGCATGACTGGTTTGCAGCACAGCGTTCAGACCATGGACATCATGCCCAGTAAAGATTTCATTGTCATTTCACAATTCGTCGCTACCATCAAACCAGATTGAAATCATTAGCTTCTCTAGTCTCCTGAGAGCTTTACGGTTTAATCAGTAAGCGTTATTCCGTCCATGAGTTTCCAACCGTTCCCAATTAAGCGCAGGAGTTTTCTAAAGCTGAGTGCAGTGACAACAGCATCAGTTATGTTGTCACAATGCTCTAGACGAACGTCTTTTGTTGAGGAAGCCTCTTCTAATCTGCTGCTGCCAGATGTAATCAAAAGTGAGAATGGGTTACTTAGCCTGGAGCTAGAAGCGAGTGTTCAGTCAGTTTCCTTAAATGGCCAAACCGCTAACCTACTGACCTATAACCAGCAATCGCCAGGACCTCAGCTGGAGGCCAGACCCGGTGACACAGTACAGATTCGCTTTACCAATCGACTCCAGCAGCCCACTAACTTGCATTTCCATGGGCTGCACATTCCCCCCACAGGCACCGGAGATAACGTTTTTCTCGAAATCTCTCCCGGTGAAAGCCATACCTACGAGTTTCAAATTCCAGAAGACCATCCAGCGGGAACGTTTTGGTACCATCCCCACTACCATGGGTTGGTGGCTGAACAATTGTTTGCAGGACTAGCAGGATTGTTTATCGTGCGGGGAGCCTTAGACGATATCCCTGAAGTGAAAGCGGCCCAGGAGACCGCTTTAGTCCTTAAAGATTTAGCCCTAGATCGTCGAGGTAATATTCCTAACCCTGGTCATATGGCTCAAATGACCGGACGCATTGGTGATTTGCTACTGGCCAATGGTCAGCTTAATCCAGAAATCAAGGTGGCTCAGGGTGGTTTATTGCGATTAAGACTGCTGAATGCTTCAACCTCCAGGTTTTTCCAGCTTTCGTTGGAAGAGCATCCACTCTTTTTGATCGCTACAGATGGAGGTGCGATCTCAGCTCCCATAGAACTAGATAACTTAGTCCTAGCCCCCGGCGAACGCGCTGAAGTTTTGATTCGTTCCACCCAAACATCGGGACAGTACCGTTTACTCAATACTCCCTTCAATCCGGCCCAAGGCATGATGGGCGGAGGCATGATGGGCGGCG
>CALHGI010000303.1 GCA_938029995.1 uncultured cyanobacterium
GATAGGCATGTGGCCCTTTTGGCTCCTGACTGCGATTGTCAAAGACCCCCAGGATGTAGTCGTCGTTGATGACAAAGCTATGGCGAAAACTGCGATTGCTAACATAGCCCCCTCGAATCCCAAACTGGTCGGCCCACTGTAGACCTTGATAAAAAGCGTTTATGCACCGTTTGATGACTGCAATCTGTTCAGGGCAGACAATGGTGCTCATGCAGTTAGCCTTAGGGTTTTCGGGAAAGAGGTTGTGGGGCGTGAGCATGGCTCTGCGTAATAACCGCCAATCGATTGCCATAAATCGCTTCACCTAATACCAACTGATAAATGTACAACCGATAGCTAGTGTCCATTTTTTAGAACACGCTGCCGTAAAAAATTAAGGCGATTAGGGGCAACATCACCAGAATGTTTTTCTGCTTTCAGCTTTTAACGCATATCAGGGAACACAGTAGCTTTTAGGCGCCAATGTGCCTATCAATCATAGGAGACATCCCTGGAAAACGTCATCGGTCTATGCGTTCCGATTCCTGAACTTTAAGAAGTTCATAAATTAGGACTTTTTGTAGTACGTTAGTCAGAAAATGACCCTATGACGCTTGTAACTCTTATTTCAACCTGTGCCTCAACTTGATTCTTCGGAAATACCAGCTTTTCTTACTTTACAGCTCGAATACTGTAAGCAGTTCAAAGACACGGCGTTGCATAAAGCTCAGAGGAGTAACGGTTACCTGTCTGATCTTAGGAAACAGATGCTGCATGAACCGGGTATTGATATGAGCACCGATACCATTGCCCGGATTTTGGATGGTAAGCGTGCCCGTGGTCGGAATGTTGCGGCTCTTTGTAACTATTTTGGCGTGTCTTGGGTTGAAGCCTGTGTCACCGTAGGGGATCGTTTGCTTGATGTGGCAGCCCTAGTGCAACAGGTGCGCTCTAAGGTTAAGTTTACATTTGCCTATAGCGATCGCTCCACTGGCAATCGTCAGCAGCGGTATTGGATTGAGAAAAACTTTATTGAACCTGATTTAGTAGAAGTCGAATTTTTGCCTTCCGAGTATCCAGTGGGGGATCCTGATGCGCTGATCCATAGCGAAGATTCGGTGGAAGATGAGTTTGATCGGCTCCGGGTGCGCTTATTGCGCGGCCAACGCACTGATACTAATCAGGTGTTAAGGGAACACCCCCATATTTTTATCTATGGTGAGCCCGGCTCGGGTAAGACTAGCTATTTACAGTGGCTTGCCCTGCGGTGTCGTACAGGCCAAGTTTTGCAGGACTATGTGCCGATATTTGTGGAAATTCGTCAGTTTACGACGATCAATGCGGCGGGCACACTTCTCACCTATTTTGAGGAGTTGTTTAAGCAGTGGGGGTTTTCTGGCAGTGATGCGCGTCGGGTCTTGGATGCTGGCAAAGTGGTTTTTCTTTTTGATGGGTTAGATGAAACCCTAAATGCGGAGCGCGATCGCATCGAAATAATGATCGAACGGCTGCTGCAAAACTATGAGCAGTGCCGGTTTATTTTTAGCTCTCGCCTGGCCCGTAAATTTCCCTTTTCCGATCGCTTTCAGAAGGTGATCATTGCTCCGCTTCATCCCAGGCGACATATTCCTGAATTTGTGCAACGCTGGTTTGCCCAACCCGGCAAGCAGCCAGCCATGGCTGCTCAAATGCTGGAAAAGCTACGCTCAAAAAGCTACCAAGGCATTCGCGAACTGTCACGGCGTCCCGTTCTGCTCAAGCTGCTGTGCATCGTTTTCGAAGTCCACGGTGATTTCCCAACCCGTCGCGGTGCTGTATTTGATCGTGGCATTGAGGAACTGACCCGGCCCAAAGCCGACTTGGAGACCCACATTGCTGAAATTCCTAAACTGCTGGACCACCATATCCAAGGAATTTTATGTCGTGTGGCCAGCTATTTCTTTATTGATCTCAAGGTTCAGATTCTGTTTGCAAAACGGGATGTGGAGCGGATTATCCAGGACTATTTTGAAGAACAACACGGCATTAACCGGGATAGTGTTTCTGGCCCCACTATTTTGAATTGCATTGAGCAGTCTAACGGGTTGTTAGTTCGCTGGTCCCAAGACTATTGTGCGTTTTCACATCTGACCTACCAAGAATTTTTTACCGCCTCCCATCTGATCCAAACAGCGACCTATACCGAAGTATATGAACACCTACACGATCCTCGTTGGAACTTTGTCACTGGGCTGACGGCAGAGCTATTACCCCAGGAAGCCTGTTCTAGCTTTTTTGTCGGCTTTAAGCAAACCATTGACAATTACATTAGCCGAGATGCCAAACTCAGTGAGCTGCTCGAGAGTCTCAATCGAACCACAACTTTTTCCGCCTATTCGTTTTCTGCGGATCATAGCCAATATTTGCAGACCTATATCCGTGCTTGGTATTTGGTCTATGCTTTGCACGATACCGGCAAAATTACGAACCCTGGTGAGCTATACCGCTATTTTGACCTACCCGACTTTGAGCTGGCCACCAGCATGGTTACGAGTTCGGTGCTTGAAGGGCACGAGCATTTGTACAAGGCTTATCACTGTTTATGCAAAAAAGAACCAGCGGCCAAGAAGTTTCGAGCACTATTGGTCAAATTACAGCGATTTGTCAGCGATAACCCTCAAGATATTGAGGTTTTAGATGGCTGGCTAAAACAGCTGACCAATGAGCAGGGACAGTTGACCGATGTCAATGAGTGGTGGAAAACCAAACGAGCCGCCTGGTTAAAGCGAGTGGCAACGTTTATGGGACGGCTGGGCCTACCTTGCATTTATTCATTAAACCGAGAGCAGGTGCTTAAGCTACGTACTTACTACGACATGACTAAGCTGTTGTCCACCTGCATGAATCGTTCCTATCTGGATCAGGGGCAGAAAAAACAGCTGGCTGATTCCATGCTGTTATTGACAACGCTAGCACCCGAATCCCCTGGTGGATTTGATGCGGGAACGCCTCGCTAGAGATGACCGCTATGGAATCAGGGTAGATTTTAAGAGCGTACTATGTTCAATCAGGGTGTGTAGTTGCCAGCTGGGTTCGGTCGTGGGATAGTCCTGGCGATAGTGTCCTCCCCGGCTCTCAGTACGAAATAGGGCACTTTTGAGTACTAATTGAGCAACGGCTAATAAATTTCTGGTTTCGGTCCATTGCCTTAGGTTTTCTAAGGCAAGCTGCTCGGGAATTTGATACGTACTGTGGTTGTGTAGATTGGCCATTGTATGGGTGAGGGATAAGGTGTCGAACTCGTTTTGCCATTGAGCCAGTTGAGTCAGGGCCGGTTCAATTTGTTGGGCTGTGCGGGAAATACCGGCGCTGTTCCACACTAAGTGGGCGATTTGAGTGCGATGGCGCTCAATCCAATGAATGTCAGCTCCTATCTCGGGCCCATGATTGAAGTCCTCATCGGTCGACTGTGGCTGTAGGTCTGGCAGCGGCAATGGCTCTAGATTGGTTAACTGGGCGCCAAAGACTAAGCATTCTAGTAATGAGTTGCTGGCCAGTCGATTAGCGCCATGTACTCCTGTGCTGGCATTTTCGCCAACAGCGTATAGTCGGGGAATGGTGGTGAGACTGTCTAAAGCGGTGACAATACCGCCCATCCAGTAGTGGGCGGCGGGGGATACCGGAATGGGGGTATCCAAGACATTGATGCCTGCCCACTTTTGGCACTTGCGAATAATATTGGGAAAACGATGGCGCACTCGCTCGGGCTCGATCACCCGTAAATCTAAGTAGACGACGGATTCCTGGGGATTTTTTTGCAGGTGGTTAAAAATTGCTCGGCTCACCACGTCCCGGGGGGCTAGCTCACCGTCAGGATGATAATCAAAGGCAAACCGGCGTCCCGTACTGTCGACTAAGTGGGCCCCTTCACCCCGTACAGCTTCGCTAATTAGAAAACAGGGAGCCCCTGCCTTGGTTAGGGCGGTGGGGTGGAACTGCATAAATTCTAAATCTCGCAGTTGGGCCCCGGCTCGCCAGGCCATAGCGACGCCGTCCCCGGTGCTGGCGGTGGGATTGGTGGTTTGGGAATAGATTTGTCCGCCACCACCGGTGGCGAGTACCACTGCTTTGGCTTGAATCCAGTACAGCCGCTGCTCATAAAACAGTTGTACGCCTCGACATTCGTTGTCATGGATCCATAGATCTAAGGCTAGGGCCTGGTTAAAGACGCGAATGTTATCCCGTTTGAGGACTTGCTCTGCCAGGGTTGTCACCACGGCCCGCCCAGTGGTGTCGGCGGCATGGAGCACCCGCCGTCGGGAGTGGGCTGCTTCCAGGGTCATCGCCAACTGATTACCTGTGCGATCGAAGGCGACTCCCATCTGGGTGAGGTTTTGGATGCAGTCTCCAGCTTCCCTGACGAGTATTTCGACGGCTTGGGGTTCACAGAGTCCGGCGCCCGCTTTGAGGGTGTCAGCGATATGGAGCTCTGGAGCATCGTCAGGTGCGATCGCAGCGGCAATTCCCCCCTGAGCCCAATCACTAGCAGAGATGGATAGCGTATCTTTAGTAATTAACCCTACTTGGAGTTTTGCCGGTAAACACAGAGCGGAATAAAGACCAGCAGCCCCACCACCGATCACTAAAACATCAAACTGTGCCGGTAGAGTCGAAGGAGAAGGAGAGGAGTACGCCAATAAAAATTGCTCCTGACAGAGGGATTAAACCACTCTATCAAGAGCAATGATGGATAAAGGAAATGCCAAAGAATTGAGATATTAGTGGACCACTAATGTTCCAACCTAAGAAGGTGCCACAGAACACCCTCTTGCCAAAGGCACATTATCGAATGGATACCTACTTGTAAGCACCATTGTTATAGCGGTCATCACCCTCAACCAATGCAGGATTGGGGGGGGAGATGCTGAAAACATCCATGTTTTCACGAATCCGAGATTTCTCCACATCACTCAGGCCAGGGATGTCCAGAATATCGTCCAGCGACTCAAAGGGAGCATTCCGAACGATTTTGCCTGCAATCGTTGGATATAGACCCCGATACTTTCTAAACGCCGCTACGTTGGTGTTGTTGATGTCTAGCTTATAGCTGTATTCAGTCGTGAGCTTGTCGTCAATTGCGTTACGGGGCAGCGTAGCTTCTGCTACCAGTAACGTACCGCTATTCAAAAGTTCTGCGGCAGCAGGCTGAGCATTGCTCACCAAAGTACCAAATACTAGTCCAAACGCCATTAATAGGCCAAAGAATCGTTTCATCTCTCTCCGCCGGATTTATTTAAATCTAATACACAGCATTAATGAGAAGCGTATCACTTTCACTGTGCCAATGTTGAGTAATGGAGATAATCCGTTGCGGACCGTTACTCAAAAACTGTGCCCTAGGACGACTGAACCGGGACCGAAGCCTTACGATCGTAGCTAATGAGGAATCGATCTAAGTCGGAAAAGGTGCAGGCATAGGTGGTTAAAGGTTTGTCATACCCCTTTAGCATGGCCGAATAGCGCTTGAACGTCTGTTCGTTAGCCCCTAGCTGACTCAAGTACTTGTAGGTTTCTGCCCCGAGGGCTACATCGAGTCCCAACTGCTTGGTCGAACTTTCAAAGCGGAATGCCGCGTTTACAGTATCCCCCAGGGCCGTATAGTCGGGCCTATCCCCGGTGCCCGTATTGCCAACGATGGCATAGCCTGTATTGACACCAGCCCCCACACGCAGAGGGAAAGGTAATGGAAATTGCTTATGGAGCTGCCGTGTCATGTCGTTCAAAGCACTGATGGAACGACTGATTTTGAGCATTTCCTCGGCTTTGACCTCCTGGGCGCCATGGATCCATACAGCCATGACGGCATCGCCGATATATTTATCGACCCAACTGCCATATTCCCCAATGATGTTGCCCGCATGGCGGAACCAGGTACCAATGACTTCCGACAGAATTTTTTCGTCTAACTGCCGCGTCATCACCGTGAAGTCACGAATGTCTACCACCATGACCGAAATTAATCGTCGTACATGCAGTGTGGCGGTCGCTGTGGAGTCGTGGGTGCTGATGGAAGGGCTACGGTTGCTAACCTCTTCAGGGGCGGGGCAGTAGAACTGTAATTCGGTTTGGCCAAATGTGAGGGCATCACCATTACGCAAGGTGACGGGGACGCTTACTCGACGACCGTTGACGAAGGAACCATTACGACTACCTAAATCGATCAGGTAGAACTCCCCACTCTCCATAAACTGGAGCATGGCATGGTTTCGGGAGATCCAACGATCGGGTAAGACGAAATTATTGTCATCGCTGCGGCCAATAGTCCAGCAACTACTACCAATCAACGATAAATGACGTTGACCTGAATCTGTCTTGAGGACCAAATAAGGTCCAACTTGTGGAGTCTTTTCAGGGAATAACACTATACCTCGACAGTCCGAGTCAGCTTATGTCCTATACCTTAACGCTACTGTTCCTAACTGCACTATAGCCTTTGTGCTTATTTATTGTTTGTTTTATACAGAATACTGCTGATCTTCCCAATATATATTAGAAGCTTTATATGCTACCCCCTCGCTTTTGTAGGAGCTACAGCTAAGTGAGTGTACTTTGCTGTGTACTTCCCCCTTTGTCAATAGGTAGTTTTAGGGGCAGGGGATAGGCTGCCATGGTAAGGATTTAAGCTCTGAATTAAATGGGCTGTGGGTGTCTAGGCAAAAATTGCAGCGGCTAAGAACAGTGCGTCGACTAAGATGGTGCTCAAAATTGCACCGGAAAAAGCCCACCAGTGGACTTTAGTCGACCTAATGGACAGGATGCCCATAACTACCAGCGCAGTTAGTAGTATGAGGGCACGTACAGCAGCTATGGGGTTTTCGATGTGGATCAATGCGGCGTTGAGTACGCTCCCAGCGGCGGCGGGCTCGACCTGCATGACCTGCTGCCAATAGGGAATAAGGTCAACCCAGTAAAAGTAAAGGTCGGTAATAGCTGTGCCTAGTAAGGAGCCCAGGTAGAAGTAACTGCCGACCTTCAGCCGACTTTGGCTGATGAGAATAATGACAATGGGTAATCCGATGGCCTCAACGGGCAAATGCACATAAGGGTTGTCCCTTAGCCATCCCCAGTAAATACTTCCCGCTAGCCACGTCCATGAAAAGCCAATGGCCAGATCTCCCCACAGCTTGAGGTTTGGCTGGCGGAGCATGAATAGGCCGCTGAGTATCCAGACAGCGGTCAGGGACAAACTGACCCAAGGCTGCAGTCGCACCAGGGGAGCTTGGATAAATACGGGCACACTGACAAGGAATATGGCAGTCAGAAATGCCGGAGATTGAAACGCTTTGGGCTGCTCAGATTGAGCAGTCAAGACTGTTAACCTTTCAGTCTGTTTAGTTTGAGGCGGAGTTTCGGATAGCAATGCTGCCTGCTGAATTCAATTGAATTCTGAGAAAAGTTAATTATTGTTAACATAACATGCTGATTGAGTCGCTCAGGAACCGTAACCGGATAAATAGCGACCTAAATGTTATTGAAGTGTGTAAAGAGGTTGGGAATGTAAGAATTTTAAAAATATGGCGTGAGCCCTGTAATGTTATGCCCACGCAGAAATTAGAGTAACGAATATAAGCCCTATTTATATTAAATTTCAACTTTTCTTTTGATGTGGTGACACTGTTATAAACAGCGACCACTTGTAATACGTCTGTTCTTTAATCGGTGTATTTGGACTATTTGGGGCCTGCCTGCCTGCTGATTTGGATTTCCATGGGTGCTTCTGGCCTATGGCTTGCTGGTGTTGCCATTCGCTAATGCCTGGTGATGTAATCCGGATTTGGGTGTGGATGGGGCGTGTCCTTTATGGGAGAACTACATCGGCCCAATTGATAACGTTTGAGCTTTGGAGCATTGTTCATGTCTGTTTGCCAATCATTTGAGCTTTTGGCCCAAGCGCCCACGAGCCAAGCAGCGCAAATAAATTTATTTCAAGCCATTGTGATTGGCATTGTTCAGGGATTGACGGAATTTTTGCCGATTAGTAGTACGGCCCACGTCAAAATTGTGCCTGTGGCATTGGGATGGGGCGATCCGGGGGTTGCGTTTACAGCGGTCATTCAGCTGGGAAGTTTGGCGGCGATCCTCTGGTACTTCTGGGACGATTTGACCACGGTGACTCGCAATATGATTAGCGCCACCCTGGCAAAGCGCTATCAATCTTCGGAGTTTCGTTTGGGCTTGGGGATTATTTTGGGTTCTATTCCCATTGTGTTTTGCGGCATGCTGATCAAATTATTTTTTGAAACTCAGTACGAGACGTCCGTGATTCGTAGCACTCAGGCGATTGCCATTACGTCGATTGTGATGGCGCTGTTGCTGGGGGTGGCAGAAGCGGTGGGGACTCGCAAACGAAATTTTGAGAAACTGGATTTGTGGGACGGTATTGGTGTGGGCCTAGGTCAGGCTCTGGCTTTGGTGCCTGGGGTTTCACGTTCGGGTTCTACGCTGACTGCTGGTTTGTTTTTGGGTTTAGAGCGGGATACGGCAGCGCGGTTTTCATTCCTGTTGGGTACACCGGCTATTTTGCTGTCAGGTTTGGTGGAACTGAAGGGACTGCTGGAGGAGATGGCTACCGTAGGCGACTCCAGTTTGATGCCCTTGGTGGGTGGGTTGATTGCGGCGGTGATTTCGTCATATCTTGCGATCGCATGGCTGATCAAGTTTCTCAGACGCCATAGCACCTGGGTATTTGTCTGGTACCGCCTAGCCTTTGGTGTGGCCATTCTCATTGGCTTAGCCACTAAAACTATTCAAAACGTTTAGGGACCGTAGAAGTCAATGGCCCTAGGTGCTCTCTAGGGCTCTAGCAGCAGCGGTGTACCCAGAGAACGGTGCATGCTGTGGGACATTCAGCGGCGTTGTATCCATTGAGCGGCATTAAAATATTCCGAGGATCAGCAACGCCTTGTCCTCAGTATTCCTTTCCCTAAGTATCATGGAGTAATTGTCTAGCCCCATGGTCCATGAGTAGTGCGTCTATTCAGCCGGCTGTCATTACCACGGTTCTTAGCGATTCCATTGCCGAAGACATTGGCTTTGAACCTGGTGATCGCTTGGTATCTATTAATGGTGAGCGTCCCCGTGACCTCATTGACTATCGTTTTCTGTGTGCCGATGAATTGTTGACCCTAGAGGTTTTAGATGAGCGTGATCATGTCCACACAGTGGAGATCGAAAAGGACTTTGATGAAGATTTAGGCTTGGAATTTGAAAGTGCTTTTTTTGATGGCTTAATCCAGTGCAATAACCGTTGTCCCTTTTGCTTCATTGACCAGCAGCCCCCGGGTAACCGCGATACTTTGTATCTCAAAGATGACGATTATCGCCTGAGCTTTCTCTATGGCAGCTATCTGACCCTAACCAATTTACCTCCAGCAGAATGGGAGCGTATTGCTCGGCTACGGTTATCTCCCCTCTACGTTTCTGTCCATGCAACCGAGGCCGATGTGCGGCAGCGTCTCCTGAAAAATCCTCGGGCTGGGTTGCTGCTAGATCAGCTGAAATGGTTTCAGGAGAATCGTTTACAGATTCACGCTCAAGTCGTGGTGTGTCCCGGAATTAATGATGGGCTCCATCTAGAACGCACCCTACGGGATTTGGCTAAGTTCCACACCGGGGATACACCTGCCGTTGCCTCCGTGGCAGTGGTTCCAGTGGGTTTGACCCGGTTTCGACCCACCGAAGATGAACTCGTTCCCGTGGGCATGGCTAAAGCTCAAGAGGTCATTGCCCAAGTTCAGGCTCTCCAGGCTGACTTCAAAGAAAACTTTGACTCTACGTTTGCCTGGTTAGCAGATGAATGGTTTTTAATTGCTCGTCAGCCCTTGCCCCTCGAATCTCACTATGAGACTTATCCCCAAATTGGCAACGGTGTGGGGTCCATTCGCTTATTTCTAAAGCAATTTGAGAGCGCTGCCCAACATTTGCCCCTGGGGCTTGAACATCCCAAACGCTTAACTTGGATCGTCGGTAATGCGGTGGAACAGGCCTTTGAGCCCATCATTGATCGACTCAATCAGGTGAAGG
>CALHGI010000304.1 GCA_938029995.1 uncultured cyanobacterium
GAAGAAGGCGTGACCTTCCGTTCCCCCCGAGATGGTCGGATCATCAAGATGAGCCCTGAAGCTTCCATCCACATCCAAAATAAGCTGGGTGCAGATGTCATTATGGCCTTTGATGAATGTCCCCCTTATCCGGCGGATCGAGACGCGGTTGAAGCCGCGACCCAACGGACCTATCGTTGGCTACAGCGTTGTATCGAGGCTCACCAACGTAGCGACCAGGCCCTATTTGGCATCGTACAAGGGGGCGTTCATCTCGACCTACGTCAAGCGGCGGCGGCACAATTAGTGCAGCTAGATCTTCCCGGCTATGCCATCGGTGGGGTTAGCGTTGGCGAACCCCCAGAGCTGATTGAAAAAATTGTGCAGGCCACCACCCCACTACTGCCGCCCGATAAACCTCGCTATCTCATGGGTGTAGGCACCTACCGTGAAATGGCCCAAGCCATTGCTGCTGGGATGGATCTATTTGACTGCGTTATTCCCACTCGCTTTGCCCGCCATGGAGCAGCCCTGGTGCAGGGGGAACGCTGGAACCTGAAAAATAGCAAATTTCGCCGCGACCTCACCCCACTAGATGAAACCTGCCCTTGCTATACCTGCCAGAATTTCACCCGCGCCTATCTATGCCACCTCATCCATGCCCACGAACTCTTGGCATATACCTTGATCTCTATCCACAACATTACTGAGCTAATTCGGTTTACCCAGGCCATTCGTGAAGCAATTTTACAGAATCAGTTTGCGACGAAATTTCAAGCCTGGCTAGAGCCCTCTAGCAATAACGGTTAGAAAGGATTTCAACAAAACTTAGACGGACCCACATCATGTTAAGATGTGAGTCAATTATTGAAGCAAACTATCGCAAACGTAGAGAGGTTTTCATGGACGCGGTCCTACTGTTAGCTAAACTCCCCGAAGCTTATCAAGCATTTGCTCCTCTGGTAGATATTTTGCCTATTCTGCCAGTCTTTTTCTTGTTGCTGGCCTTTGTTTGGCAGGCTTCCGTTGGCTTCCGTTAAGGTAACTGTTATCTCAACTGTTATCTAACATGAAAGACCTCATAGGGTTGCCCCTGGCAGATCGTTAATAGTCTTTTAGGTTCCCTAAAATTGTCTTTTGCGATCGCACCCTAAACAGACGAACAATCAATTTCATAACAAAAAGGAAGCTCTTTGATATCAAAGAGCTTCCTTTTTGTTATCTCTGCTAGCGAGTAGTCCCGAAAAAGAAAGCGCCTCAGTTGAACCAGGTCAATAACTGAGGCAGAGCTAGCAACAACCCCTAAAGGGTCATATGGGTGTACTTATGCTGCTTAACGTTATCTTCAGCGGTGACCTTGTGGGCAGCATTCAAAATGCGCTTCTTTTCAGTCGTAAAGTTCATCTCAGAAAATTCCTGGCCATGGGGGACCCTTTCCTGAATCTCATCCTTGGTTTGGTATGTTCTGGCCGCAGCCAATGTTCGCTCAACAAAGTCCTCACAAAACTGAGCATCAGCCGCAGCTGGAATATGGCTAGATACCGGCTGATTATCCTTAACCACCTCACCTAAACGTAGACTGTAAAGGGCTTTGTAAGCTGTCGGCACGCCCTTCAGCAACGCCTCAAAATAAGCAGACGGAACAGGCTCTAGCACCTTCACAGGTACCACCTCACCGTCCTGCTTGGTAAAGCAATGAGCTACGCCGACAATTACATAATCGCTGTCTGATAACGCGGCTGGCACAGAAGAAAAAGTCATAATTGCCCGAAACGATGTTGATAGCTTTACTAGCCCCAATCGTAACGCTATAGAGCTAGGGGCAGATGATTATGGTCGAATCCGTCATAAAACCCCATGACCCGTAATGTTTGGCAACTCTTGGCAGAGCCCTAGTACACCCCAACCATCTATACGATGGCCAAAGCCAGGCCCAACTGGTTAATCAATGGAAATAGTTTGGGGCCCTTTGCCAGAATTATTGTCGTCGTTGTTGCTGCTAGAAACATCCGCCCCTTGATTTTCCAACCAGCTTTTAACGGGGTCGTCCGCCAAGTTGAGCTTTAGCAAACCGGAAGCAAACCCGCCGAAAAAGGCCACCGGCTGCCCTAAAATTTCCTGCATCAAGGGTGTCAGCTCGTCAAGAAACATAAAATTAACAGACTGTTACAAAATACCTTAGTTATCCTAGCGCGGTGACGGGAGAATCGACACGCAATCCCGTAAATACTTAAGACTATCAAGGCTGTCAGACAATACCTACCGGAGACCTCGACGACCATTGGGATAGATCGTAGACCAGTTAGTTTTAGCCGCTGCCAGCTGGCGATCGGTCAGCTTAGCCCCAGTCAAATCAGCGCCGCACAAATTCACGCCCTTCAGGTTGGCCCCGGTCAAATTACTACGGGCCAAGTTGGCTCCCCGGAGGTCACTATTTTCCAAATTTGCATCTCCCAGGTAAGCGTTGGGCAATTTGGCATTTTTCAAATTGGACTGGCGCAAATCCGCTTTACTCAGATTCACATTGGTTAAATCAGCCCCTTGCAAGTTGCAGTCCATCAGCTGCGCCCCCGCAAAACTGGCACCACTCAAGGCCATACGATTTAAATTCAGTCGAGCTAGGGGTTGTAAGGAAAAATCACGATGCCCTCGCTGGTAAGCAGTTTGTAACGCGTCGGGGGTGATTTTCTTGCCATTTCCAGAAAAAGGACCAGACTGACTAGAACTACTGGACAGTAAATTACTTGAGGATCGCCGGGGCGCAACTGGGGAAGGCCTCGTATTTTGACGGCGTTCTCGACGAGCCCGAATAGCCGCCGCCATCCGAGCCGATGGGGATGCCCCTGCCTGGGAATCGTCTAACCCTAAAACAGACGCCGTATCATCACTATTAAACGAGGGCTGACTCGAGGGCTCCACATCCTTAGGTGCCGTCGTTGGAATCGCCATATTTTGAGCCAAACTGTCCAGATAGGGCTCTAAATCTAAATCCCTGAGAATTGCATCAGCGGAGCTATATCGGTGCCGCACCGAAATTTCTAACATTTTGCTCAACACCCCCGCAAAGTGATCGCTCACCTTGACGTGCTGCTGCCATAAAATCTCCCCAGATTGGGGATCATAGGACATTTCCTTCGGAGATTTGGCCGTCAGCAAATAAAGACAGGTGACACCAATGGCATAGATATCACTGGCATAAACGGGCCTCATGGCCATTTGCTCAGGCGGCGCATAGCCCGGTGTGCCCACAGCATAGGCCGTTAAAGCCGTATGCCCCGATTCTTCAGTCGACTTGACCGGATTGACTTTATCTTTCACTGCACCAAAGTCAATCAGCACCAAGCGCTTATCAGCGTCGCGGCGAATCAGATTAGCGGGTTTAATATCTCGATGAATGACTTGATTGCGATGAATGTACTGCATCACTGGCAGCACTTCGCTCAAAAATTGCTTAGTCCCCGCTTCACTAAATGCACCTCGGGTTTTGACCTCTTTCTGTAATGTGGCTCCATGGATATATTCCTGGACCAGAAAAAAGTCTGTCTCGGCTTCAAAATAATCCAACAGTCGAGGTAATTGGGGATGATTACCAATTTTGCCGAGAATCTTAGCTTCCCGAGCAAATAGGTCCCGAGCCATCTGCATCACATGGGGAGATTCCGCCGTGGGATGCAGCTGCTTGATCACGCAGGGAGGACAACCGGGCAGCCCCTCATCATGGGCCAAAAATGTAGTGCCGAAACCGCCCTTTCCTAAAGCGCCACTGACACGATAGCGATCGCGCAGTAATAGCTCCGAC
>CALHGI010000305.1 GCA_938029995.1 uncultured cyanobacterium
ACTCCACCTACGAAACCGAAACCGAGGTCAAGCCCTCAACCCGCCGCAAAGTGATGATTTTGGGCGGCGGCCCCAACCGCATTGGCCAGGGGATCGAGTTTGACTACTGTTGCTGCCATGCGTCCTACGCGCTGCAGGACCAGGATTTTGAGACCATCATGGTCAACTCCAACCCGGAGACCGTATCCACCGACTATGACACCAGCGACCGGCTTTATTTTGAGCCCCTGACTAAGGAAGATGTGCTCAATATCATTGAGGCCGAGAACCCGGTGGGGGTGATCATTCAGTTTGGTGGCCAAACCCCCCTCAAGCTGGCGGTGCCGCTACAGGCCTATTTGGCCAGCGGGCCCCAGGTGAACGGTCAGCCCATCCAAACTAAAATCTGGGGCACGTCCCCCGACTCCATTGACACCGCCGAAGACCGGGAGCGGTTTGAAAAGATCCTTTGGGATCTTGACATTACCCAGCCCGCCAACGGCATTGCCCGCAGCTGTCAAGAAGCCCTGGAGGTCGCCCAAAAGATTCACTACCCGGTGGTGGTACGGCCCAGCTATGTGCTAGGGGGGCGGGCCATGGAGGTGGTCTACTCCGATCAGGACCTAGAGCGCTACATGACTACGGCGGTGCAGGTGGCGCCGGACCATCCGATTTTGATCGATCGGTTTTTGGAAAATGCCATCGAAATTGATGTGGATGCCATTTGCGATCGCACCGGCCAAGTGGTCATCGGGGGCATCATGGAGCACATCGAACAGGCCGGTATCCACTCCGGTGACTCCGCCTGCTCCCTCCCCACCATCACCCTAAATGACGAGACCCTTGAGGTGATTCGTGACTGGACCGTCAAGTTAGCCAAAGCGCTGCAGGTCATCGGGCTAATGAACATTCAATTCGCCGTCAAAGATGGCCAGGTATATATCCTAGAGGCTAACCCTCGGGCGTCTCGCACCGTGCCATTTGTCTCCAAGGCGACGGGCGTTCCCCTGGCCAAGATGGCCGTCCTGGTGATGTCTGGGCAAACCTTGGCGGAGTTGGGCCTGACCACTGAGGTGATCCCCACCCACATCTCGGTAAAAGAGGCTGTTCTGCCCTTTAGCAAGTTTCCCGGCACTGACACTCTGCTGGGACCAGAAATGCGATCGACGGGCGAAGTCATGGGGATTGACATTGACTTTGGTCGGGCCTTTGCTAAGGCTGAACTGGCAGCCAGTCAGGAGTTGCCCCTCCGTGGCACCACATTTATCTCCATGAATGATCGTGAGAAAGAAGCTGTGGTTCCCATTGCCAAGGAACTGTCGGCCTTAGGGTTTCAGCTGATTGCCACCGTGGGTACCCGCAAAGTACTCCAGTCCCATGGGTTAGAGGTGGCGCTGGTGTACAAAGTGCATGAGGGGCGCCCCCATGTGATTGATTCCATCAAAAATAAGCAGATTCAGCTGATCATCAATACCCCCACAGGGGCCACGGCCCAGGAGGATGATCTCATGATTCGTCGCACGGCCCTGGATTATAAAATCCCCACCATCACCACCCTTTCAGGGGCGCGGGCTACCATTGAAGCCATTCGCTCCCTGCAAACCCAAACCCTGGTTGTCAAGGCTTTGCAGGACTATATTGCTTAAGGGGGCTGGCCGTAACAACAATCCAAACAAAAGGCCCCCTCTGCATGCAGAGGGGGCCTTTTGTTTGGGTGCTAGCAAGGCTAACTAGGGGATGGATACTACAAGACAAGCCTAAGGGCAAGCCTAGTCCCTATTGTTATTACGGTTGCTGCGATTACGACTCCAACGCTTCTGGCGATGTTTTGCGATCGCTTTACGCTTTAGCTTTTCAGCTGGGGTCTCAAAATAACGGTGTTTTTTCATGTCTGAAAAAATACCCGCCTGTACAACCTTACGCTTAAATCTTCGCAGCGCTGATTCAATACCTTCATCATCCCCAAGGATAACCTGGGCCATAGTATTCTCCTTTAACGACAAAAATGGGGCAGCCTAACCGCCCCATGATAAAACAGGGTTGAGTGTAAAACACATCCCCCAAATTAGGCAGATTTTAATTAAAACCGACGACCGCCGCCGCCACCGCCACCGCCACGTTCCTCACGGGGACGAGCTTTGTTGACGCGCAGATCCCTGCCCATCCACTCTGCACCATCTAGGGCCTCGATAGCAGCAGTTTCTTCGTCTTCCGAAGACATTTCTACAAAGGCGAAACCACGAGGACGACCGGTTTCACGATCGGTGGGTAGATGGACACGTGCAACAGCCCCGTACTCAGCAAAGACAGCGTTGATGTCTTCCTGGGTAGCATCGTAGGACAGGTTGCCAACATAAATGGACATAGAGAGTCTCCTAAGTTTGATATGCAACGAGTTATACGGGAGATCCCTCTAGAATCAAATCGAAGTCGAAATTGAACTGGTCGAGTTGAACTGTGAGCGTATCGTACCGAAAACTGAAAGCTACTGAGGACAGTAACATATTGCCATAGAACTCTAGCATACCCTGCCAACGCTGTATTTCAATTCTTAAAGATTACTTTTCATCCCTGGCCTAAGAGCTGGGAAACCCTTGTAAATATTGGATCAGCGTCGTCCAAAGCCAGACGCATCAAACCTGAATTATTAGGGATTAAAATACATGGCCAACTCAGCCCTTAGATCCTCTAATGAGGTGGAGAGGAGATCAAATACGGATAGCTGCTGGGGATAGTAGGTTTGGACTAGGGTTTGGATAGTTTCATTGTCAGATGGGTTGATCCCGCTGATGGTGTCGGCCACCTGATCGGCTAAGCGACCACTGCCAGCAATAATTGTGACCTGTCTGCCTAGTTCTAGGTTTAGCCTCAAATCCTTTAGCGATACTTGCCCCCCGTTGATCAGGATGGTCATGGAGGGTAGGGGTTGCGCTAACACTGACGAAAACTTGGCTAGCCACCTAGACTCACTGCCCCAGTTTTCACCAGGCACCAGGAAAAAATGGGT
>CALHGI010000306.1 GCA_938029995.1 uncultured cyanobacterium
GGGGATTAATCAACCAGCCAAGACGTAAACCACTGTCGAGGTATTCCTGCATTTTTTTCTGCAGTGGCTTCAACCGATCAGTTTCAGACCGCAGTTCAATCACAAAGTCAGGACAGATGGGAGGAAATTTGGTTTGTTGCTCTGGCGTCAACGCATTCCATCGCTCTGACGTAATCCATGCTGCATCTGGAGATCGATCACCCCCATTGGGTAGGTTAAAAACTGTGGAGGCACTGAATACTTCTCCTAAACTCGTTTGACGATTCCAAATTCCCAAATCGATAATATAGTTCGCTTCCTGCCGACCACTTTCACCACCGACTGGGGACATAATAATCAACTCTCCTGTCGAACTCCGCTCCATGGCAACATCTTTATTTGCCATGCATAGCCTGTAGAACTGCTCATGGTTCAGTTCATCGACTAATGGTTCTAAGTTGAGATTGATGGCAGTCATTGCATAGGGGCCAATCTATCCTTACCCCCTCTATTGTAGGCGGTCAAAACTATTTTCTGAGTAAAGTAGTGGTAAGCGCCCCCTTCGACTCCGCTCAGGGGGTCGCTCACTGAAACCCTTGTCCCCGCACTTCCGGTTTCCAAATCAATAGTTCTCCTTGGTCCCCACCCGCCGCTAAATAGGTACCATGGGGATGCCAGGCCATGGCCGAGAAACCAGAAGCAACACCTTTCAAAGTTTGCTGTAGCCCCTTAGCCTTTTGCCAAAGACAGAGTTGACCATCTTGGGCTGCGGAGGCCAATAAACATTTAGTTGGGTGGAATGCGATCGCAACCACCGTTCCCCCATGCTTTTCCAACACCCGATTTTCCCAACCCGGCCCCTGTCGCCGCCACACCGTTACCCCTTCCACACAGGCCGCCGCCACCATCGACGGTTGATTCTCCATAGGTGCCGCCCAAGCCACCTGGCGCACTTTTCCCGGAAACCCCTGCATCAACCAAGGGGGCGGATTTCCCCAGGACACCACCGTCAACGTACGGTCCAAATTGCCAGACGCCAGATAACGGCCATCCAACGACCAAGCCACATCCATGCTAGCCCCTGGCACCTCCACAAACTCAGGCTCAGCGCCCCAGTCAGCACTCTGCCACACCTTCACCCCCGTATGACCGCTAGCAGCCAGCAATGTGCCATCAGGATGCCAATCTAAGCCCAATACAGAGGACGCCTTAAAACCAAGGCTAGCCAGCGTCTGCGAACTCCCACAGTCCCACACCTGCACACAATCCCCGGCACCAAAAGCTAACCAAGCAATGTTCGGATGCCAGGCCAGCTGATCAATCCAATGGGTGGAAAGCTTTGGCAAAACAGTGGGCGCCTGGTCTAAAGCAGAGGTTTGCCAAATAAACACATCCCCCTGCTGCCCAGCCGCTGCCAGATATTGCCCATTGGCAGAGAACCCTAAACACCCAATGGCACTGTCCGATTGTGCAGGCAACAGATGAACCAGCCCCGTCTCAGTCCAAACAACAACTTCACCACTGGAGGAAGCAACCGCTAAAGACTCTCCTCCAGGGGACCAGGCCAAAGCCGTTACATAGTCACCCAGCTGACCACGCCAATGGACCTTGAATGCATCTGCGCGGACGCGGCGCGTCTTTGCCGTCGTCATGCCAAACAAGCCCGAAAACCTTCTCTCAATTCGGCTTCGTTTAGGTTACGACCAATAAAGACCAGCTCACTCTTGCGCGTTTCCGTCGGCTTCCAAGGGCGTTCCGTCTTACCATCAAAAATCATATGTACCCCCTGGAAAACAAAGCGGTTATCATCTCCCTTAATATTCAGAATCCCCTTCATCCGAAAGATGTCAGGCCCCTTAGTCTGCAACAGATCCGCCATCCAAGTATTGAGTTTCTCCTTATCTAAGGCTCCATCCTCCACAAACGCGAGGGAAAAAACCGACTCATCATGCTCGTGGGCATCCTCACTCAAAAACAAAGGATCAACCTCTAAGGCCCGGTCCAAATCAAACGCCCGCACCCCTAAGATCGAATCCATTTGCAGCTCAGAATTCTCAGTGCGATAGATTTTTACCAGGGCATTCATGTCACGGATTTTGCCCTCCAAGGCATCCAACTCTTCCGGTGTGACCAAATCCACCTTATTGAGCAAAATAACATCGGCAAAGGCAATTTGTTCCTGGGCCTCATCACTGTCCCAATGCTGGTGAATGTGCTTAGCATCCACCACCGTTACCACCGCATCCAGCAACAGTTGCGACTGAATATCCTCATCCACAAAAAAGGTTTGGATCACCGGGGCCGGGTCCGCCAAACCGGTTGTTTCAATGACCAAATGATCAAACTTATCCCGTCGCCGCATCAGGTTACCAATAATGCGAATCAGATCGCCCCTTACGGTGCAACAGATGCAGCCGTTATTCATCTCAAAAATTTCTTCGTCCGCATCAATCACCAACTGATTGTCAATGCCCACCTCACCAAATTCATTCACAATCACAGCCACCTTCTTGCCATGCTCATGGGTGAGAATATTGTTGAGCAATGTGGTCTTGCCAGCTCCTAAATAACCTGTGAGTACGGTAACAGGAACAGTCTTTAACACTTCGGGAGCCGCAGTGACCATGGGCAGAATATCCTTAAACGTATTGCCTATGATTATGGGAAGCGAGTCCTACCAGAAATGTTCACAGCAAACAAAACGTTCTATCTATATTATAAAGATTGCCATAGTGCCTACGGTTCAGCTGCCATCCCTTGGGCAATGATTTGACGGGCTCCTTGACGCACCGGAGCACTCAGCTTGTGGGCATTCGCTCCCCCGACAGCACCGCTACCGGCTCCCACAAACCATTGCCCAACACCCAGCAATGCCCACACTTTCACCACTATGGCCGTTGCTGATTTAGGGGATGAACCGATCTAGAAATGATGCGATACATCCGAATTTCGCAGATCAAATCATACCGAGGATCAGCAGCGCCCCACTATGTAACGAATCAAGTTGCGATTGTTGATGGTGTTAGAGGGCAGTCGAGCAAAGGCCCCCTACTGGATATTGCTCAAAATGGTTGCAGCAAGCTCTTCTCCCTTATACTCACGAGTGGGAGGCTCAAACCCGCAGGAGGTACCATCGGTGTACACCACCTGATCTTCCCAGGGCAGTCGATAATTACCCGCCACCATATCCTGCATGTAGGTATAGGGACAGTCCTGGGCACCGCCTTTGACAGCCACATATCCCCGATGGCCAAACTGGTAAATATTGTTCTCAACGGACCAGTGTTGACGGGCCTCACGCACCAAGTCAGGCCGCACCTCAGCCGTAATAATTTCATCGGGGCGATGGCTGCCCATGACAATAGGCTCACCATCAAAGTTAACAATCATCCCCTCCCCCATGGAGTCAAAGGTGCCATCGGTACCACACATACATACAGAAGCGGTCACCATTAAATTACAAAAGGCATTGGTCTGATTAGTAACCCGCCAACTGTGGCGGATAGGGGCCGTATAACCAGCGGTACGGATCATTATCTCAGCACCCTTATAGGCACATTCCCGAGCCATTTCAGGAAACATGCCATCGTGGCAAATAATCAGGGACAGCTTACTTCCGTTGGGGCCTTCACACACAGGAATGCCAATATTTCCCGGTTCCCATGGTTCTACCGGCACCCAAGGGTGCAACTTGCGATAGTAGAGCTTGAGTTCTCCCTTGTCGTCAATAATGATGCCGCTATTGTAGGGATTACCATTGGGGTTATATTCCATAATCGAGAAACAGCCCCAGATGTGATTGTCGATGCAGGCCTGACGAAATGCGGCCACCTCCCGACCATCGAGTTTGCACATAATGGCGGGATTAGTGTCCATCGACAGACCATGGAGCGAATATTCTGGAAAGACGACCAGGTCCATGGTGGGCATATTGCGACGGGCCTTGGCCACCATGTCGCAAATGCGCTGGGTTTGAGCTGCCAGGTCATCTGGGGTAACAACGTTGGGCAGCTGTAACTGCACCATGCCCATCACAACACCATTGGGAGTTTTATTGAGGCCACCTAATCCACTCATGCACAAATCCCCACCATAGATTTTCTGTTTGAAAATTTAGACCTAACGGCGGCCACAAACTGTGTCTCTTGTTGCAAGTTGGCTGTTTTTTGCTGTGGTGATAACAATTCTTCATCAGCCCATGTAGTTAAATACACAGCATGGAACTAAGCTTCCAGGCATTTTTAAAGGGTCAAGGGTACTTTACGTTATTTGCCCATTAGGTTAGCCATGCGTCTTTTGTTAGTTGAGGATGATATTCAACTTGCAGAGTCTTTAACTGAGGTGTTAGAGGCCCAACGCTATGTGGTGGACACGGTTAAAGATGGCGAATCGGGCTGGAGCCAGATGCAGCTAATGGACTACGACCTGACGCTGATGGATGTGACGTTACCTTATTTGGATGGACTTCAGTTATGTCAGCGGCTGCGGAGTCATGGATATCAGCTGCCGGTGTTGATGCTAACGGCCCGGGATACCAGCCAGGATAAGGTTCGTGGCCTGGACTCTGGGGCCGATGCCTATATGGTAAAGCCGTTTAATTTGTCGGAGCTGTTGGCCCAAATTCGGGCACTACTGCGCCGGGGCAATTCTCAGTCTGCCCCGGGCCTAGTGTGGGAAAAGTTGAGTTTGGACCCGAGCACCTATGAAGTTAGCTACGATAGGCAAACGCTACGCCTAACGCCAAAAGAGTTTTCTATTTTAGAGTTGTTGATGCACAACGGGCGACGTGTGTTGAGTCGGGCCTTTATTTTAGAGTCGATTTGGTCGATGAAGAGTCCACCGGATGAGGAGACTGTGAAGGCCCATATTAAGGGTCTGCGCAACAAGTTAAAGGCCGCTGGCGCGCCGAAGACGTTGATTGAAACCGTGCATGGTGTAGGGTATCGGCTGTGGGCTCAGTCTTAGGAATTGTTAAAACAACAAACTTAGGAATTGTCAAAACAACAAATTGCTCCCCAATACCTCTGTGGTTTATCCCTGTAGGGGCATTGCATGCAATGCCCCTACAGGGATAAGAATTCAGTCAATGCGAGGCAGAATTACTTTAAATGTTGTT
>CALHGI010000307.1 GCA_938029995.1 uncultured cyanobacterium
GGCAAACCCTAGAAACGCCAGGGCCGCAGGGCCAGCATCTTCTTTGACGGCAAAGGCCCGATATTGAGAATAGGGATAGCGGGGATCGTCCGGTAAGGTTTGGTGCATGGAGATAATGCGCACATCATCCCGATCCGCCACTTGAGAGACAACAGAATAGCCAATACCATCGTTACCCAGGGCATCGATCACCGCGTCAGTTTCGTCCGTCTCCACAGGGTCCGCCGTGCTGCCCGTAGCAAATGGCTTGCCATCAAACACGGTGTAAGTACTCAGGGCCCGTCGAGTATCGCTATGGTCCGGTCGATCAACAAAGCGAATGGGCAGATCTGGCCCCCCTACTTCAGACCAGTTGGTAATCTCTCCTCGAAACATGCGGGCAAACTGCTCAAAGGTGAGATTGCCTTCTATTTCCGGGGTGGCAGGGTCATCTTTGGTGGACAATGGGTTGTCAGGGCCGAGGATAATAGCAAGCTTTTCCCGCTGCTCCAGGGGCACTTCCACAATGCCCTGAGCTTTTTCCGCCGCCGTTAGGGGACGCCCCGTGGCCAGAATATCAATATCGCCGTTCACCAAGGATTCCAAGGCCCGATCGGTCCGGCTAGCATCTAGCTCGACATCGATGTTGGCATACTGGTCCTCAAAGCGTTGTTCAATGGCTTCGTTGGTGAGACGCATACTGGTGGAACCATCCAGCTTGAGGGTAGTGCCATCGGGTAGGGACTCGGGAATGGGAAAACTGTCAGGCGTTTGGCCAAAGGACTGCTGGGCCAGGGCCGTATTTTTAGACAGAAAAGTCCCAGGAACCTGGGCCACGGTGGCGGCACTGAGCACAATGGCAATAAACCTTGCCAAAGACATCCGTCGAACTTTGCGTGATTGAACGAGACGTTGATTCATCTGATCGGAATCGGGACCACTTAGGGGAAATGACCGCTGTTGCATAATATTCTGAGATGTCTTTGGTGCTTTCATGGGATGTGAAAGTAAGAGTTGTGAGCGATGGAGTGCTTGACCTGTGCTAACCAGGGGGAGGCTATGGCTTGGAGGCCTGCGGTGGTTGGTCACGACCACCCAGGCCGAAACCACCCCAGCCCTACTTATCCTTGAGAATCGAGAGGGTAATTTCCCCTGCACTGTCTTCTTGGTAGGTATTAAAGAAGAATCCGCAAACCGTGGTGGCTTCTAGCACATCCAGGGTGAGGGTATCGTCATAGCCGTTCAAGCTACTCCAGGTGGCCCCCACCTTGACATTGGTTTTTCTGTTAACAAACGTACCGCCATAAATCCACAGCATCACCCAGGGCTCAGGCTCAAACTTTTGTTGCTCGGTCCAACAACTCAAGGCTCCCCGTTCAATGCGAATCACGTAGTTTCCTGGCTCTAGCTGAGTGGAATTGGCGGTGGATTGCAGAGCATTTAAGTAGTCCTGGTCCAGTTCGTAGCAATGTTCTTGGCTATCAACAACTACACGCATTTTGAGTATCCCTGCTTTTGCAATTACAACAGTCTTTGACTAGGGTCCACATCCAGAGCTGTAGTTTCTCTAGCAGCATCAGGCGTAGGACTTAATAACAACAACCTGACGGCCCTAACCGGCCTCGACAACAGACAAGACCACTTGCCCAACGTTATCGTCTTTGTAAGTATCCAAGAACAAGGCGCAGAAATGAGTCTCTTCTAACACCTCTAGTTTGAGCACATCGTCATAGCCATTCAAGGTGACCCATGTGTTCCCCACCTCAACATTGGTGGCCTGATTAATAAAGCGTCCGCCGTAAATCCAAAGCATGACCCAGGGCTCGGGCTCAAACGTGGGGGCGTCTGGCCAATAGCTAAAGGTGCCTGCATTAATCCGAATGATATATTTGCCAGGGCTGAGGGGGGCCCCATTGCCTTGGGATTGGAGCCGGGTGAGCTGGGCCTGATCGAGGGTGAGAGAGTCGCTACTGCTCCGGATCGTTAATCGGCGATAGATACATTCACGGCAGCTCTGTTCCATGGTCTGCCCCAAGACATCGCGCCCAGGAACACTGCCATCTTTAACAAAGGCGAGCCCCCCCGTGGCCATGGCCATGGCGTCATATTCGGCGATGGCGGCAGCAGCAGTGGTCGGTGCCTTAAATAGATAGGTGCTGACGATGGTGCCAGTCTGATTGGCCGTTTGCACCACCGATTGCACCGCTCCATTACCGTGCTGATCTAGGGTCTCATGGCCCAGGTATAGAAGGGACTGGGCGGCGCCGGGACGCCAATCGAAGTGCTGGGTCACTGCGGCAATGGCATCTGCTGCGGGCAGTGTCGCCCCTGGAGCAACACCGGGGCTTTTGCCGAGCCGGCCCAAATACTCAGCCACGGTTTGGGACACCGGGGAACCGGCAAATTCGCCCCGGTTGCCTAGCCAGGTAACCTGCACATCCGTGGGCCGGGTGGTGGATGAGATCGCATCGGCCATCACCGCCTGCATCTCCGTCAGCTCGGTCTTAGTCGGCACCTGACTGTCCACCAAAATCACCATGTCCAGCAATTGGGGCGCTGACTGAGCCACAAATGAGGCCGGCGGGGCCGCAGGCCGACGGGGCGCGGACGCCGGTGTAGCCTCCGGTGCCATGCTCCAGGCCCGAGCATAGCTATGCTTGGCCTTGTCTGGCTGGCCCAAGGCCACCAGCGCATCACCATGGCCAATCCATGCCTCCGCCAGGTTAGGATCTAGCTCCACCGCCTGATCAAACAGGGTGAGCGCTGGCTCCGGCTGGCCTGAGTTGAGTAATATCCGCCCGAGACCGGTTACGGCAACAACGTTGGCGGGAGAGAGTTCCAAGACCCGCCGGAAACAATGTTCTGCCTCATGGGACCGGCCCAAGCTCTGGTAATACAACCCCTTCTGACAGACCGCATCCGCATCATTCCAGTTCACCAGTTGTTGAATAGTTTTCAGAGGGATGGAACCATCGGTTGGTTCAGAGACAATCACATTGGTGACCGCAGGGGGAGGGGCAACAGTCTCTACCCCTGGTTCTGCTGCCCCAGCTTCTGGGGTCCCAGCGCCTGGGGCGGCAGAGGTGGAGGTAACCATAACAACTTGGGCATCCCTGGCGCTGGGCTTCCAAATAGGGATGGGGGCACCGTTCAGCAAGGCATTGGCCTCACCGTAATAACGGTTTGCCTCATCGAGCTGTCCCAGGGCTAAAAATGCATCGCCTTTGGCCTTCAAGGCATCTGTGGATGTTTTATTTAGCTGCAGTGCCCGGTCCAAATCACCCAGGGCAGCATCGGCTTGCCCCAACAAGGTGAGGGCCTTGCCTTTGCCAATCCAACCATCAATATTGTCAGGGGCCACCTCAGTAGCCAGATTAAACTGGGCGAGGGCGTTATCCCCCTGTTTTGCCGCCAAACATACGCTGCCCAACCCCAACAGGCCGAGGATATTTTGGGGAGACAGTTCTAACGCTCGCCTAAAGTAGGCCTCCGCCTTGCTGGCTTGCTCCGACTGGATATAGTCGAATCCCTTTTGAGAGACCGTATTGGCGTCGTTCCACCCCGCTGTCTGTTCAAAGGGTAGACCGACGAGGGTGGGCACCGGCTTGGTAACAACGGGGGCCTTGGTCACTGGAGGCAGGGGGG
>CALHGI010000308.1 GCA_938029995.1 uncultured cyanobacterium
AACACTACTGACACCCACTTCACCGTCGCCAATGCGGGCAAAGCCAAAGTCCACCAGATACACTTTTAGCTTTTTACTCACCAGAATATTGGCGGGTTTAAAGTCACGGTGGATGACGGGGGGAATGCGATTTTGGAGGTAAACCAAAATTTTCAGGCATGCGATCGCAATGTCACGAATCGCATCGGGACCAAAGCTACGGGGCTCAGCCAAACTATGGGCGCGCTTATATTCCTGCACCATGCAAAAGCCATCATCCGATTTAAAGACACCCAGGTACCTGGGAATACCTGGATGTTTTAAGCTCTTTAGCACCTGCCCTTCCCGACGCATGGCTTCATAGCCCCCCCAATTGGAAGAGGTGGCAAATTGAAACTGTTTAATCACCACCAACCGCCGAGTTTTGAGATGTCTGGCCAGGTAGGTGACTCTTCCTCCAGACCGGTTTGCCCCCAGCTCAGATTTTATTTTGAAGCCATGCTTAGAAAAGTCAGGGAGGCCAAATCTCTGATCGGGATCGGTCGAGCTTGTCATTCTTGCAATGGTATGAAGAGGGTATTTACTATCACATATCGTGAAACCTAGGCTGGTTCAGCCCAAAATACACAATCTTTAAGATGAAAACATCTAAGACGGCTAATTAGAAAAAAGACGTGTGGATCCCCCCATTCAAACCTAAGCACCGTTGCTACTCCCCCGTAATCGATAGCTCCTCTACCCACACATGGGGGGCCACACCGCTGGGGGTAATGTCTTCCTCTGGGGAAACGTAGATGATCGACTGCAGTAGCTGGCGAAAGTCTCCGGCAACGGTGGCTGATTCGATGCTGGTGCGCTGCCCCTTTTGCACGAGCCAACCATCAAAGGGCAAAGAGAATGACCCCTGCAAAGCATTGACTCCGGCGTGGAGGGCCTGCAGTTCATCAATCAAGATGACATTATCTTCGGCGTCCAGGCTATAGCTGGTTTCTGGGGGTTGGCCCTGGGTAATGTGGAGAAAGTTGCTGCCCACACTCACCTTAGCACCAATGCTGGCGTGGCCCGTGGGTTTTGCCCCCATGCGTTTGGCGGTGCCAGCACTGTGTAAAAAGTTGGTCAGGACGCCGTTTTCAATGATGGGCAGGCGGCGGGTGGGGGTGCCTTCGCCATCAAAGGTTTCGGGGCCCACATTGCCTGCATGGAGAGCATCGTCATAGACCGATAGCAGGGGCGATGCGATCGCACTGTTCAAACTGTCCGCCGTAGATAGGCTGCGCTTATCTAGAATGCTCTGGGCGTTGTACAGGTTACCAAAGGCCCGAATTAGGCTCAAAAAGGCTTCCGGTGAAAACACAACGCGATATTTGCCAGATTCAATCTTTTCGTAGTCCAGGTGGCTAAGGGTTTTGTCGGTAGCTTCCTTGAGGCAGCCGTCAATGTCCAGATTGTCGGGACCCACGCCGATGCGGACGGCATGGCCAGAGCGGGGTTTGCGGCCTTCCTGTTCTGTCTTGGTATACAGATAGACCGATGCGGAGGTGCGCTCCTCACTGCGCTGGGCACCGTCACTGTTGACATAAAAGTGCTCGGTGGCGCTTTGGGCTAGGCCGTTGTAAGGGACACTTGCGATCGCATCGTGGGCTTGCAACAACGCCTGCTCCGCCGTCACCAGCCGCTCAATCAGCGTGCCCACCGGAGCCGCCTCCGCCAGGGTAACATCCACCTCAGGCAGGGGGGCCGTCGCCTCGGGGCTAAAGTCAGGAATATGCTCCGTGGCCCCAAAAGCACTGGCCTCAGCCGCCGTTTTTAGCGCCAGCTCCAAACCGCGCTCATCCACATCCGTGGTGGAGGTCACCCCCAGGCGGCCCTGGTCATTCCACACCCGCACCGTGACGCTAGCCCGGTTAGACGCCTTCACCTGTTTGGGTTCCCCCTTATCCACCTGCACACTGGTGCTATCGGTGGTGGCGCCATAAATATCGTACTTAGCAATACCCAGACGCTGGGCAATGGTTTGAGCGTTAGAAGAGATTTCAGTAACTTTAGACATTATTGTTGTTGAGATTGTTGTTCTGTAGAGTGGGCACGGCCCACCGTAAAAGATAAAAAAATGTGTCGTAATCAATCACGAGGGTTCACGCATCGCGTCTTGTAGCAAAACTCTCCACCACAAAACCGAAAACTCTCCCCTCCTTCCCTAAACAGACAAGGGGCCGGGGTGGGTGAGCCGACAAAGCCCTAGGAAGCCCCACCCCGCAGCCCTCCCAGGAGGGGATGGCGATATTTACCGGCCACCCACCGTAATACTGTCCACCTTCAAATGGGGCTGCCCCACCGTGACATACACATTGCCGCTAATGGAGCCACAGAAACCAGGGGCCAGACTCAAGTCCTGGGAGCACATGGAAATCTTTTGCATAATATCCACCGCTTCACCAATCAGGGTGGCGCCCTTTAGGGGTCGGGTAATCTTGCCATTTTCCACCAGATAAGCCTCGTCCACCGCAAAGTTAAACTGGCCCGTGGCACCCACGCTGCCGCCGCCCATTTTCTTGCAATAGATTCCCTTCTCAATGGAGGCAAACAAATCCTCCAGGCTGTGGTCACCAGTATCAATAAAGGTGTTGCGCATGCGGGAGGCAGCAGAGAAGGTATAGTTCTGCCGACGACCGCTGCCGGTGCGGGGATGGCCCGTGCGCACAGAGCCTGCCCGGTCCGACAGGAAGTTCTTCAGAATGCCATTTTCAATCAGCAGGGTGCGCTGGGCGGGCATGCCCTCATCATCCATATCAATGGTGCCAAAGGACTCATTGGAGCGGCCCTCGTCCCAGGCCGTCAGACTCTCATGGGCAATCTTTTCACCCTTCTTATCCATAAAGGGGGTGGTGCCCCGTTCAATCTGGGTGGTTTCCAACAGATGGCCGCAGGCCTCATGGAAGATCACTCCGCCAAAGTGGTTGGCCATAATAATCGGGTAGGTGCCCGACTCCACATAGTCGGCATAGAGCATTTTGCCAGCGGACTCGGCCAGCTCTTCGGCGGTGGTGCCGTAGTCCCAGGCAGTCAGAAAGCTGGGGTCACTGGTGTTGCCCAACCGCTGACCAATGGAGGAACGGTGCTCGCCATCGGCGCAGAGCACATTGGCCCCCACGGACTGGGTCAGGCGAATATCGCGGGCAAAGGTGCCGTCACTGCTGGCCACCAGCACCTCTTGCCAGTCCCTAAAGTAAGCGGTGCGACGCGCCTGCAAGTGCTTAGCCGCCTTTTCCACCGAGGCATTGGCCCCCAACAGCACATCCCCCATCACCTGCATGGTGCTGCAGTTGGCCAGCCAATTTTCCTTCGTTTTGCCATAGTCCCGAAACATTTCCAGGGTGACCTCAGGCACATAGGCCGAGGTGGCGGGCAGCAGCAGCCCCATAATGGACAGCCCCTTTTCCAAGGCGGCCTTGAGACCATGGAAGCTAACGTCGTTAGTACTGACGTAGCAGTCAGACTTGCCCTTAAAGACCCGCACCCCGGCCCCGGTGGTCAGGCTGGGGGAAATGCTGGTAATGGCGTCATCCTCTGCCATGCAGCTAATGTAATTGCGCCGCTCTAGAAAAAACTCAATAAAATCAGCTCCAGCAGATCGCCCCAGGCCCAGCAGTGTCGATAGCGGGGCCGCCCAGGATGCATCGAAGCGATCGGTGGCGGACTGGTAAGTCTGGTTAGGAATTTCTTGCAGCCGTAGTGAGGTTAGGGGCGGAACAGCAAGGGTCATAGCAGTTGCCTAGCTCTTTAATATGGGTGAATCTTCATCAGTCTAACGCATGGTCCTAAGGGCGGACCGCAAGGGCAATTTTGGGGGCGCAGTGTAGGGTGGGCACGGCCCACCGAACTCTAGGGAACGGATGACTCATGGGATCTTTCCCCAATTTTCAGGAAGCACCCAGGAACCCTTGGTAAAAATGAATACTTGGGGGGCTGGTCCGTCCTGCACAGACAGACCGCCACAACACCAGGTGCATCTCATTCCATTCCTTGGCCCACCAATGGGTTATTCCATCGTGGCCATTAATGGGCATTACATCTACATACACCTAGTTGAACGTTGTGGTGGTTGACGGTAACCATGGGTAATGTTTTCCAAAAATCATTCAGATCATCATCGGGATTATTCAAATCCCAGCTATCTCGAAAAATCGCCACGTCGATTTTTTTGAGTTTGATGTCCATCGAGTTTGTGATTTTTATCCCGTCCTATTTCAATCGGCGGGCCGATGAACTGAAAGAGCTAGAGGTGGTCTCAGAAGAGGTACTGTTGAGCCTCAAGGCTAATGTGATGGCGGATATGGTGGGCACCAGTCTGCTGTCAGAGGCCCAAGCCACCCTAAGCCCCAACACGGTCATTTTGGGGGCCACACTCTACAACGAACAGGGGCAACTGGTGGACTCGTTTGGGGAAAAACCTATCCTAACGGTGCCATCGGAGGGGCTGACGACCATTGCCCGACGGTTGATGGCGTCGGGCGATCGCTACGATGTGGCCTGGCCCAGCAATCGATTTCAAGATCGCTATGTGTTGGTGATTCGCCATGATGCTACGGCGGTGCAACGCTACATGGTGCAATATTCCATCGGCATCTTTTGCATTGTTATTCTAATTTCCGCATTTTTAACCCTGGTCACCATTTTGTTGTTGGGGCGGTTTGTGATTAACCCACTGTTACTGTTGCGGGACGATCTATGCCAGGCGGCGGCCGTGGTTCACCAGCCCGAGTTAGCAGAATTTAAAAGTCTCAAACATTCTTCGCGAGGGGAGCTGGGCGAGGTAATCCAGGCATTTGCGTCAATGTTTCGGCAAATTTCCCAGGAGGTGCAAGAGCGGGAGCAGGCCCAGGCGTCTTTGAGGGTTGAGCAGGAGAAAACGGAGGCGTTGTTGCGCAATGTGTTGCCAACGGCCATCGCCAACCGGCTTAAAAACGATCTTTCCAACCGCATGGCCATTGCGTCCCGGTTTGAAAATGTGACAATTCTCTTTGCAGATATTGTCGGCTTTACTGAGCTGGCGGCCCACACGGCTCCCACAGACTTAGTGTGCCAGCTAAATGATATTTTCTCTGTTTTTGATACCCTGGCGGAGCGCCATGGCTTAGAGAAGATTAAAACCATTGGGGATGCCTACATGGTAGTGGGTGGTCTGCCTGCCCCCATGGAGAACCATGCAGCGGCGGTGATGGCCATGGCCATTGATATGCAGGCGGCGGTGAAGCACCATCCGTTTAAGCTACGCATTGGGATTAATACGGGGCCGGTGGTGGCCGGGGTAATTGGCAAAAAGAAGTTTAGCTACGATCTGTGGGGCGATGCGGTGAATATTGCTAGTCGGATGGAATCCCATGGGGTGGTGGATCGGATTCAGGTAAGTACCGAAACCCATGGGTTGCTCAAGGATCGGTTTGAGTTTGAGGATCGGGGCTGTATTAAGCTCAAGGGTCGGGGGCAGGCACGGACGTATTTGTGGGTGCCGCCAGTGGTGAATGCGCGGACGGCGGTTGAGGTAACGAATGGGCACATCCCGGTTGATTAAAGGGAATTTTGTGGGACAGAAAAGAAGAGGCAATCCTCGATTAGTCCTGCCTGACGTACTAACATTACTTCAAGAGCCTTCATAATAGGAAAGCCACACCCCGTAAATGGGAGGACCCGTCATGACCGTCGCTACCCAAAAGATTACCTTTGAAGAGTTCCTTGCCCATGACGATGGCAACGATGGCTTGTATGAGTTAGAAAATGGAACCTTGATTGCTATGCCAGCTGAGAGTGAGCTGAACCGACGCATTGCGATGTTTTTGGTGGCTACGTTCTTGCAGCTAGGTCTGACCTTTGATCGATTGTCCATGAAAACGGAGTTGGCCGTCAGTAGCACCCGCGTTTCTGTGCGTGTACCTGATTTGGTGCTTTTTTCAGAGGAAGGTGTGATTGCGTTGGAGGGAGCGACCCGGTCCCTGGTGCTTTTGGATATGCCACCGCCGCTGTTGGTGGCTGAGGTGGTGAGCCCAGGGCAGGAAACGCGAGACTATCGTTACAAGCGCTCGGAATATGCTGCACGGGGGATTGCCGAATATTGGATTATTGATCCGATAAAGCAACAGATTACTATCTTGGAATGGATAGAAGGGTTTTATGAGACAACGGTTTATCGTGATGATGAACTGATTGTTTCGCCACTATTTACTCGGTTAGAGCTAGATGCCTTTACCATGACGGCGGCACAGCTTTTTCAAGTGCGATAAGGGTTATGTAGGGAAATAGTCCATCGCTTTGTAAGGCTTGGCGATACCTGGTTTCACTAAGACTTTTCAGGCATGGGATAAAGTCTAAGGCCTGACTACGGTATACACAGATCTAGGGGGTTGAATTGGAAAGTGGCTTTAAGTGCTACATTGGCCGCCACAGCCTCCCTAAAAGTCTAATTTCAACCAAAAATGGCCCCAACCCATTCAAATCGGGGTTACCCTATAGCCATCCTTGCCCCCCTATGATGATTAGACCATGGCTGAGCTGGACCTGATTGCTCAACTGGGAGACCTGCTGGGTCGGCCCCTGGAAAAACTCTCTGAAGATGAATTTGAACGCCATGGCCAGGCGAAATATGCACCGGATGGGGCAGATCAAGATCGGATCGCCAGGGATGCCTATTGCTTGGGGGCTGACGGCACCGTCATCGGGCTATTTTTGCAACCGGTGACCAGTGAGCTATTGTTTGACTTTCCACTGCGTCAGTTCAACCACCTAAAGCACCTATACCTGAATCTGGTTAACCTGCCAAACTACTCATTTCTGAGCGGCTTAACGGGGCTGACCACCCTTGATTTAAGTTCCAACAGCATTACCGATTTCTCATTTCTCAGCGCCTTAACGGGGCTGACCACACTTTATTTACGTAACAACAGCATTACC